>DATAXV010000180.1:0-22466 GCA_036272915.1 Candidatus Dormiibacterota bacterium | reverse complement strand
TGCTCATACCCGAGAACCTGCTCATCGTGCCCACCACCTGGGCCGGGGCGATCCTGCTCACCCGCCTGACCAGGGACCGGCTGCGACCGCCGGAGATCCGCTGGTGGCCGCTCGCGGTCGGGGTCCTGGCGGGTGTCGCCATCGGCTACCAGCAGACGGCCATCGCCGACGCGTCTGCGTTCGCGCTGATCATCGCGCTGGCCGCGCCCCGGCCGCTTCGGCCTCTGCTCCTCTACGCCGGATCGGTGGCCGCCGTGACCGCCCTCTGGCTGATCCCCTCCCTGATCATGGCCGGACCCGGTCACGTCGCCTACGCGCTGATCGGCAACTACATAAGCTCGACCGGCGACGCCATCGGGAAGAGCGGCCATTCGTTCCATGGCCTCGAGCTGGAGCTGGTGGCGGCGGCGGCGCTGATCGTCCTCGGTGCGGCCGGCCTGCGCCGGGTCCCCATCATCTGCTGGGCGCCGTGGGTCTGGGCCGGGGCCACCGGCCTGATCGCGGCGGCGGCGCAGGTGCCCTTCGCCCACTACATCATCCCGGCGATGGCGCCGGCGGCCCTGGCCGTCGCCTCCGTGCAGCTGCCCCGGATCCGTCCGCGGGCGATCCGCGTGGGCGGGGCGACGTGCCTGGTCATCGGCCTCCTGCTCACCTCCCGCCTGGCCGCCGTGGTCGGCCACGACTGGACCATCTCCGAGGGCCGCCGCTGGCTCAACCACTACTACCGTGGCTTCGCCGCCGTCGCCTTCCAGCGCCAGTCGCTGACGACCTGGCAGAACGCCTTCGACGCCCGCGTGCGATCGGACCGCGGGATCGTCGCCTACGTGGACGCCCACTCGCTGCAGCGCCCCAACACCGTGGTCTTCTCGTCGGACGCCTGGCCCTATCTCGAGGCCAACATCCCGCTGAGCCTCCGCGCCGGCCCGATCTACGTGGACAACCACCTCTACGCGAACCTGCCCCAGCACGTGGAGAACATGAACCCCCAGGTGATCGTCGTCTGCTGGTGGGACGTGTGGGGCCATCCGCCGATGGGCAAGATCCTGCGGGCCAGATATCACATGGTCTACTCCTACGGCGTCGACCGGGTCTGGGTGCGCGACGGCTCCAGCGTCTCCGGCTGACCGGGCCATCCCCGAGGACGCCTCGTCCTCAGGAAGGATGGGGGATTTCATCCCCGCGGCCGACGACGTCCGAGGCGGCGACGGGCGAACCTGAGGGCATGGCACAGAACTTCACGGTCAGCAATCCCCGTCAGTCGGGCAGCGGGGCCTTCTCCCTGCTGGTCGGCATCCTGCTCGTCGGCGTGGGCGGCCTGGTCCTCGCCGCCCAGCACCTCTCCGGGGTCGTCTCCGGCGCCGCCCATTACGGATGGCCGCTGTTCGTCATCGCTCCCGGCCTGCTCCTCGTCGCCGCCGGGATGGGCATCCGCTCCCTGTCCGGTCTCTGCATCCCCGGCTCCATCGTCACCATCACCGGCCTTCTCCTGCTGGTCCAGAACACGTTCGACCTCTGGAGCACCTGGGCCTACGCCTGGACCCTGGTCGTGCTCGTCGGCACCGGCGCGGGGCTCTTCCTCCAGGGCCTGGTCACCGGCCGCGGCGGCAGGCGTCAGGCGGGAGCCCTCATCGCCGGGTTCGGCGTGGTCGCGTTCTCGGTCGGCGCCGTCCTCTTCGAGGGTCTCCTGGACCTGAGCGGCCTCAGCCTCGGACCCGACACCG
Organism: Candidatus Dormiibacterota bacterium; assembly: GCA_036272915.1. GTDB lineage: Bacteria > Chloroflexota > Dormibacteria > Dormibacterales > Dormibacteraceae > DATAXV01. The sequence goes on along the minus strand of DATAXV010000180.1, from coordinate 20,745 downwards.
GTCTGGCCATCCCCTTCCTGCTGATCGCGGTCGGCGCCGCGCTGGTGGCCTGGCCACGAAGCCGCCTTGGCTAGCGCCTTCAGCGGAACGAGGGAGCGCGAGGGAGCCGCTGCTGAGGCTTGTCCGGTGGTGACAGTGATGCTGGTCCCCGACCCCGCGCGTGGCCCGATCACCTCGCTATGAGGAGCCAGCCAAGCCGAGGAAAACGACCAGGGCCCTGCTGAGCTGGACCAGCTCCTCCTCGTGGAGCCTCCCCATGTGCTCATGCAGGTTCTCGCGCGGCATGGTCGTCAGCTTGTCCACCATCAGCGGGCTCGGCTGAGCCAAGCCGTTGAGTGGTGAAGGCTCGATCGGGATCCGGAACAGTGGGGCCTCCACCGGGTTGGTGGTCATCGGGCATACCGTTACCGAGGCGGTGGAGTCGAAGCGATCGTCCTGGATGATCACGACCGGGCGAGGCTTGCCGGTGTAGGCGCCTCGGGCGGAAGCGCTGTAGACGTCACCGCGCCTCACGCCGGAGGCCGTCCACCGCCGTCCTGATCGGCCTCGAGGTCCCAGGAGATCGCGTCCACGAAGGCCTGATCGTCCCGCTTCCGCCTCGCTGGCGGCGATGGCGACAGACTGCCGATGTGCCTCGGCGGCGAACTCGGGAGCGCGGACGTCGGGCACCCAGATCTGCACCGGACGGAGGCCCAGGCGACGGAGCCGCTCCCTGTGCCGCCGCACCCGCTCATGAGTGGAAGCCATGGCACCATGTAACGCGGCGCCGGAGATAAGGAGGCCGTCCATCCCGGCCGCTTGCTTAGGTGCTGACGTCCGGCACCGGTTGGTGTCAGACGTTGACAGCACTGATTGTGGGTTCAGGGCTGCTCAGAGGGGGCCTGAATCGGGGAGCGGACCCCGGTGAGCTGCTCGGAGACAGTCCACAGGCGGCGCGCGAGATCCGGGTCCTGCGCGGCGGCGGAGCGGCCGATGAGTTCCGGGGCGCCGCGCATGTGGGCGAGATGACAGGGTCCGGCGAAGCTGTTGCCGGGGATACTAGCGACGGCGGCATACAGGACCGGCAGCGCGCCGTGTTCGGCGTCCTGCGCGGCCAGCCGGATCACGACTGCCCACAGGAGATCGACTGAGCGGCGGGGGCCGTCATGGTGGTAGATGTTCGTGGCGACCAGGCCGGGGTGCGCTGCGTTCGCCAGCACGCCCGATCCTGTTGCGGTCAGCCGACGTTGCAGCTCCGCGGTGAACACCAGGTTCGCGAGTTTCGAGTCGTTGTAGGCGCGGGAGGGCTGGTAGGGCCTGCGTTCCCAGTTGAGGTCGTCGAAGTCGAGGCGGCCGAGTCGCTCGGCCTGCGAGGCGACCGTCACGACCCGGCCGGTGATGTGCTCCAGGAGCAGGTTGGTCAGGGCGAAGTGGCCCAGGTGGTTGGTGCCGAACTTCGACTCGAACCCGTCGGCGGTTCGGGTCAGCGACGGCGTCGAGACGCCCGCGTTGTTGATCAGCAGGTCGATCGGGCCGTCCCAGCCGGCGGCGAACGCGCGCACGGATTCCAGGCTGGCGAGGTCGAGCTCGCGGACTTCGGTCATGCCGGGCGTGGCAGCCGCGGCGGCCTTGCCCTTCTCGGTATTGCGCACCGCGAACACGACGCGCGCGCCGGCCGCCGCCAGCGCGCGGGCCGTGGCCTGCCCGATGCCGCTGCTGGCGCCGGTCACGATCACTGTGCTGCCGGTCATGCTGGAGATGTCCGCCGTACTGAAACTAAGCATGGAAAACAATGTAGTCAATGGCGACTATGTTGTCAATGGAAACACCTGATGCTAGGGTAGAGGCCATGACTGACCGCCCGTATCACCACGGCCGCCTGCGAGCTGCGCTGCTCGCCGCGGCCGAGCGCACGCTTCGGGAGCAAGGCACCGAAGGCCTGTCGCTGCGCGACCTCGCCCGCCGGGCGGGAGTCAGCCACGCGGCGCCGCGCCGCCATTTCGCCGACCGCCAGGCGCTGCTGGACGCTCTGGCCGAAGCCGGATTCGCGCGCCTGGGCGACGAGGTGCGCGCGGCGCTCGACGGCGCCGGCGAGGACTACGATGCGCAGCTGCGGGCGGCGGCGACCGCCTACGTACGCTTCGCGGCCCGCGACGCCGCCCTCCTCGAGTTGATGTTCTCCGCCAAGAACGCTGGGCAGCCCGGCGCGCTGCCGGAGGCGTCCGAGCGCCTGTTCACCGCGGCCAGCGACCTGATCAGCCAGGGACAGCGGGCCGGCACGCTCCCGCCCGGCGACCCCGAGCGCCTCCGCCTGCTCCTCATCGCCACCCTGCAGGGCATCGCGGCGCTCCTCACCTCGGGACGGGCCCCAGCCGGGCAGGCCGACGCACTGATCACCGACACGGTCGCGCTCTTCACGCGCAGCCAGCGCTGACCCGCGGCGACGGGTGCACGATGCCGGACAGATAACGGATGCCGGACAGCGTGCTTAACCCACGGCAACGCTGGCATGCAGGACCCCAACGCGACGCCGACGCGGACGTTCATGACCCCCAGTTTGGGGTCGGGCCTGCCGGCGTGCCAGCCGCGGGCGCGATCGCCACCACCTCTCCCAGGCGCGCGCAGAGGGCCTCATCCAGTCCCGAACGGCGCCGTGCGGATCCCCGTACCGCGGAGGGACCCGGGCAACCATCTCTGGAATGCCCGCACAACCTTGGCCCCCATGTTTCCGGGCAGCGCGCCCGGTCCTCCATACGCTCGATCTCGTCGCGGCTCAGGAGGTCCTTGGCTGGCCGGCCGAGCTTCGCGAGTCGAACGGTACTGTCGGGGAGTTCGGCATCGCTATCAGAAGGCCACCGCGATCATTGCCGTATGATTAGTCTAATCCTGGGTATCCTCTTTTTCAGGTCGCCCAGAGAAGCTATTCCCGGGGAGGGCGGGCCCCGTCTTCCGCGCACAGCTGCGCCAGACTGACCAGTTGTACCCCGAGTTGTCGGGCATCGTCGCGAAGTCCCTTCGTGAAGCCCGCCCTCGCGAACAGCACCGTCTGCACGTCCGGCGCCACGCGGACACCGGACTGCCGGAGGGCGGGCATCTTGAACTGATTGAGGTGCCGCAAAACATCTGGGCCCATCGGCTCCCGACGCCACCGACATTCGCCAACGACGGTGACGGAGTGACCGTCGAGGGCGACCACGTCGATCTCCTCCGTCCCTCTCTCACCGCTCCGACGGAGCTCGTTTAGTGCGTGCCCCCACCAGGAGCCAACCTGCATCACACGATCCTGGAACTCGCGTCTTACCCAGGTGCGGCAGATCTCCTCGAAGACAGGGGCCGTCAGCTCGGCAAGGTGGGGGCGCCACATGGGCATCGAAGTACCGCTCCGGATCCAGCCCGGCATCCAACTCGCGCTGCACATCGAACACGAAGCGAAACCAGAAGCGGAGGAAGGGATCGCGAATCCGATACCGGCGAGAACGGGCCTCGCGGCGCCTCTCCGTAACCGGAGCATAGGGCTCCACGATGTCGAGGCGCTCGAGGGTGCTGAGGTATTTGCTCAAGGTGCCGGGGCCTAGCTGTGCTCTGCTCCGAAGCCCGGCCTGCGTCAGGTCGAAACCTCCGGCGAGCGCGGCCAGGATCGAGAAGTAGTTGTTCGGCCGTCGCAGCTCCTGGCTGAGGACGGAGCGAGGCTCGTCGTAGAGTGCTCCGCGCGGGCTGAGAACCTCGGCAACGACCGTCTCCCTCAGCTGCGCCCACCCGGTGACCGCCCGGCCTTGAGGACCGGGCGGATCCGACGGGCGGTGGTGGACCCCCCTGGCCACCGGTGAGAAGCTTCCAATTAGGCGACGTCCTCGGGCTTGACCTGCCGTTCGTATGCGACCTCGCCCGCCCGGAGCAGCCAGCCCTCGTTGCCGGTGAGCCGGGCGATGAGGAGCAGGATGCCGCCGACCACCAGCCAGCCGAGGACGATCCAGGGGGCGGTGACGAGGAGGCCGGACAGGCCTTGTAGCGAGTAGTAGCAGACGAGCCCGATGGCGGCGATCGAGAGAACCGGGATGGCGATGTGCCAGAACCAGTTGAACTCGGCACGCTTCTCGGTCAGGTAGAAGCGGATGACGCCGAGGCTGCCGAGGCCGTAGACGCCGATCAGGCCCAGGGTGATGACGATGCCGAACCAGAAGAAGAGCTCCGATGGCCCGATCAGGAACCCGCCGATGAAGGTGAAGAGCACCGTGATCGTGGTCTGCAGGAGGATGGCGTTGGTCGGGGTCTTGAACTTGGGGTGGACCTTGCCCAGCCAGGACGGCAGCGCTCCCGCCCGGCCCATCGAGAAGAAGACGCGGGTGGACGCGTTGGAGCAGGCCAGGCCGACGGCGAAGGCGCTGTTGAGGAGAGCGAAGACGAGGGCCAGCCAGCCCCAGCCCCACACGCGCTGGGCGAGGTTGAGGAAGGCGTTCACGTCCTTGCCGGCGAAGGTCTTGTCGAAGGTGTCGAGGCCCCATCCGACGGCCAGGCCCCAGGTCGCGAAGATGTAGAAGACCCCCATGATGATCAGGGAGAGGATCACCGCCAGCGGCAGGTTGCGGCGGGGGTTCCGGCTCTCCTCGGCCAGCGGCGCGACCGACTCGAACCCGGTGAAGGCGAAGATCGCGAAGACGACGCCGAGGGCGACGCCCGGGACTCCGAACTTGGGGTCGATGGTGAAGGTCTGGAAGGAGAAGCCGCCCGGGCCGGGCTCGACGAAGCCGGTGATCGCGAACGCGACCAGGACCGCGATCTCGATCGCGGCCGCCGCGATCAGCACCCGGCCCGAGACCTTGACGCCGCGGTAGATGATCGTGGAGACGAAGATGATGCCGACCAGCGCGATCACCCACCAGGGCAGCAGGAAGTGCAGGCGCTGCTGCAGGGTTTCCTGGACGATGATCCCGACGATGGCGAAGTTGATGGCGGCGCCGGTCGGGTCATAGAGGAAGTAGAGCCAGGCGGTGAGGAACCCGAGCCGGGCGTGGAGCGTGTGGCTGACGTAGGTGAAGTAGCCGCCGGCCGAGGGCAGGTGCTTGGTCAGCTGGATCAGCGAGAGCCCGATCGTCATGCAGACGACGAAGGCGAGGCCGTAGCTGATGCTGAGCGAGTAGCCGGCCTGGCTGGCGATGAAGGTCGCCCCGGTGAGGAAGCCCATCGCCGGAGCGATGTGGGTCAGCGCCTGGGCGAGCACTGCGCCCAGGCCCATCGCCCCCCCGGCGAGTTCGGTCTGGGCCACCGAGACGGAATCGGCGGCGGGAAGGTCCTTCGCAGCTGACATGGCTGACCTCCTGATGTCCTGGTGACCTAGACCGAGAGGATCATTCGGGCCGACGCGCCCCCGTCGACGTGATAGACCGCGCCGGTCACGTAGGCCGCCGCGTCGGATAGAAGCCAGACGACGGCGTTGGCGATGTCCAGCGGGCGGCCGATCTTGCCCAAGGGCACCTCGCTGTCGATCGTCGTCCGCATCTGCTCGACCTCGTTCGGCGGAGTCGTCGCCCACATCAACGGCGTGTCGATGGCGCCCGGCGCGATCGCGTTGATGCGGACGTCCTGGCGCGCGTAGTCGACCGCCACCTGCCGGACCAGGGCGTTGATCGCCCCCTTCGACGCCGTGTAGGCGTTGGTGCCGCCGGGGATGGCCAGCGTCCCCATCGCCGAGGACGTGCAGACGATGGCGCCGCCGCCACCGGCCACCATCCGCCGCACGGCCTCGCGGACGACCAGGAAGGTTCCGGTCAGGTTGACCGAGATCACCTCCTGCCACTGGGCCAGGGTCTCCTCGTGGACGAGCGCCTCGGGCCGGGCGATGCCGGCGTTGGAGAAGAGCCCGTTCAGCCTGCCGAACCTACTGTCGATCGCGGCGAACGCCTCCGCGATCTGCGCCTCGTCGCTGACGTCCGCCTGCAGCATCAGGGCCCCGGAGGCGGCCAGCGCATCGTCATTCGACGGCCGGCTACGGTCGATCACCGCCACCTCCGCGCCCTCACCTCTCAGCAGCTCGGCCGTGGCGCGACCCATCCCCGAGAGCCCGCCCGTCACGGCCACGACCCTGCCCGACCAACCGCTCACATCCACTCCTCTATCTCATGTCGGCGCGAATTGTTCGACGTAATCCTTACCAGGTCATAAGACATCTGACAACGGGTAAACCGCACGACAACAGGCGATCAGCGTGGCCGCGGCTCGATCAGTGTCCGAGCCAGGTGAGGATGCGAGGGACGACGATCACAAGGAGGACGACACCGCCGCCGATCTCACAGAAGGCGGTGGCGGCGGCGGCCACGTCCTTGACCTTGCCGATGAGCGGATCCGACTCCGGCACCATCCGGTCGCAGAAGAGCTCGATGGCGGTGTTGATCGTCTCCGTCGCCAGCAGGATGGTGCCGCTCAACACGACCAGCGCGATCTCGACGGGGCTGAAGCCGAAGACGTAGCCGAGCGCGACCAGCGCCAGCATCAGGGCGATGCCCACCTTCAAGGAGGGCGTGCGAGGGGCGATCCAGAACAGCCCCGAGTAGGCGTGGTAGGCGCTGCGGAGGATATTCCAGGGCCGGCGCTGCCCGGTCCCCCTCTCCCCGGCCGGCGGGCGTTCAGGCATGGGCAGCGGCCCCTGTGGCTGGACGGTCAGGGTAGGCGACCAGGTCGACCGTCCCTCCGACCCGACCCACGTCTCGAGCCGCTGAGGTCATGGCTGATAGCAATCATATAGGTATTTGCGAATCATTCGCTATCAGTCCAGAGGCACCGCGACGCGAGGGCGAGGGACCCCCTCGCGGCCCGGCCGGTAGCGGTCGAGGATCGCCCGCGCGGTGGCCTCGAGGCGTGCCCGCAGGGAGGGTGGATCGAGCACCTCGACCGCGCCGCCCAGCCCGGCCAGGCGGGTGGCGGCCGCGGGCTCGTGCTCGAAGTGGAGGGTCAGCGTCCGCCAGCCCCGGGTATCGGGCGGGGAGGCCGAGTCCAGCGCCTCGCGGACGCCGTCTCCCAGGATCTCGGGCAGGACCTCCACCGCCTCCGGCGACGCGCGCAGCCGGACCGGGAGGCGGGCACGGGTGGCGGTGAACTCCTCCGACCACCGCCGCCAGAAATCGACCAGATCAAAGCCCTGGGGACGGTCGCCGCTCGCCGGGAGCACTCGCGCCGAAACGATGCGGGCGACCCGGAAGCAGACGACGCGGGGCACCGCCGCGACCAGGTACCAGGTGCCGGCCTTGTTGACCAGCCCCAGCGGGCTCACCCGCCGCCGGCGCGACTCCCCGCCCTCGGCACGGTGGCTGATCTCCACGATCGTGCCCCGGTGCAGCGCCTCGGCCAGCGTCGGCAGGGCCGGAACGCGCTCGGCGCTGCGAAACCAGCCGGGCATGTCGAGGTGCACCAGAGGCTCCCGGCGCCGGTCCGGCATCCCGGCCACGAGCCGGACGCGCCGCAGCGCCGCCTCCATGGCGTCGCCCAGACCCAGCTCGGAGAGCACGGCGGGGACGCCGACCGTGAGCAGGGCCTCCGCCTCCTCGGCCCGGAGGCCCCGCAACGGGAAGCGGTAGTCGGCGACGAGGCCGCAGCCGCCGCCGGGGCCCGACTCCGCCGTCACCGGGACGCCGGCCGCGCCGAGCGCCTCGAGATCCCGGTAGACGGTGCGGATGGAGACCTCCAGCTCGCCGGCGAGGGAGGCGGCCGTCATCCGCCCCCGAGCCTGGAGGAGCAGGACCAGTGCGACCAGCCGGTCGGCACGCATGCGTACCAAGGTAGCTGACACATGGTGTCAGTGATATGCCGCGATACTCTGCCGCGATGACGAGTTGGATCGAGTTCGAGCAGCGGCAGCCCCAGCTCGCCGCGGCGGGTCGGCGCCTGCTCTACGACAATCGGAGCATCGCGCTCGCCTTCCTGGCCACGGTCGGAGGCGACGGCGCCCCCAGGGTCCACCCGGTCTGCCCGGTGCTCGGCCCGAAGGGACTGCACGTGCTGATCCTGGCCGGGCCCAAGCAGCGGGACCTCCTCCGCGACGGCCGTTACGCGCTGCACAGCGAGACCTGCCCCCCGCCGCACGAGGAGGATGGCCTCTTCCTCGCCGGGCGTGCCCGGCGGGTCGGTGACGCCGGCGTCGAGCGCTCGGTCAGAGACCTGCTCCGCGCCGAGCGTGGAGGAGAGGTCTGGCCCAGCTTCGAGGAGGACCTGCTCTTCGAGCTCGGCGTCGAGCGCTGCCTGGTCACGCTGACCGTTGCCGGGGACGACGGCCTTCCCGCGGGCGGCACGGTGTGGAGGGCGGATCGGGCCGAGGAGGCCTGAGCACCTCGCCACCCCACGTCGGACATGCCGGTCGGGCCCAGCCTCACGCCCGATCCCCGACCCGCGGGGCGGGTTGTCGGGACGATCGGAGGCGGCCCCTCAGACCCGCAGCGGTCCCCTCTCCACGGCCGCCCGGGTCCGGTGCGCGTCGCCGGGCCGAGACCACTCCTGCCACCAGGTCGCACCGGCCGCCGCCAGCGACGCCAGGTAGTCGCGCTCCCGGTCCGTGTCCGGGTCCCGCTCCCGACCTCCCACGCACACGTCGAAGCCCTCGACGCTGCCGCGCGTCTCCCCCACCCAGGCCAGGAGGTCGGCGACCTCGCCGGCGTCGAGGGGCCGGCTGTCCGGAGTCCCCGGGGTGCCGTGATAGGCGCAGGTGCCGTCCCACCGCGGCAGCCGGCGCCGGACCCCCGGCCGGAGCCAGTCGCCGCCGATCCAGATCGGGATCCGCGGCTTCTGCAGGGGCAGGGCCCTCAGCCGCAGGTCACGCGTCCGGTAATGGCTGCCGCCATACGTGACCGGGCCTCCCTCCCACAGCCTGGAGATCAACTCCAGCGCCTCATCCAGGCGTCCCGCCAGGTCTCGCTGGCTCGGTGGCTCTCCCGCCGCGGCGAAGCTGGCCTCGGCCGCGTCGCCCGCTCCGATGCCGAGGATCACGCGACCGCCGGAGAGATGGTCGAGCGTCGCCGCCTCCATGGCCAGCTTCCAAGGCCGCCTGCGCGTCACCGGCGTGACGAGCGTGCCGAGCCTGATCCGGCTGGTCACGACGGCCATGGCGGCGAGGACGACCCACGGGTCGTAGGTCGGCAGGGGATCGGGGTAGATCACGTAGTCCTCGAGGAACACCGCGTCCCACCCCGCCTCCTCGGCGAGGACCGCCAGGTCCATCATGCTGCGCGGATCGCCGGCAGGGCCCGCTGGCGAGACCGTGATCCCATGCTGCACAAGGACGAATCTATGCCCATTCGCGAGCCGACGGAGCTGCCGGCATTGCCCCGGCCCCGCGGGTCGCGGTCAGGCTGCCGCGACCCGGCCGGCGGCCCGCCGCACGAACGCGATCACGTCGGCCGGCGCCAGGTCGGAATCCTGACCGGTGAGCTGGCGTTCGAGCGCGCTCCCGATCAGTCGCCGGTCTTCGTCCTCCTCGGCGAGACCGAGCGCCCAGCGGCCCGCGTCGACCTTGGACCCGAGGCGGGCCTCGGCCCAGTACCACCAGACGCGGCAGGCGGTCAGGACGCCGCCGGAGAGGGACCAGAAGGGCTGGTAGTGCTCCCATCCGGCGAGCTCCTCCCGGCACGCCTGAAGGATCAGGCGCCGGGGGATCGGCGCGAAGGCCTCCGGCGCGGTCGGGCCGAACACAGTGATGGCGCGCTCACGGGCGATGGCCAATTCCGGCGCCCAATCGGCGAGATCGAGGGCGTCCCCCAGCAGAGCCGGAGCTCCCTCGGCGGTCCAGCGGACGAACGACCGCCAGCCCGGATCCGGGTCCGGCTGTTGGAGGCCGCTGCGCGTGAAGATTTCGAGGTCGAGACCGCCGGCCGCCGGTGGCAGGCCCACCTCGAGCAGATCGACGGCCAGCTGTTCGAGGTCGGAGGCCTCCACGGCCGAGTTGACGACCATGACCAGGTCGAGATCGCTCACGCCCGCGTGGAACCCGCCGGTGCACGCCGACCCGGTCACGTAGAGGCCGACCGCCCCGAGAGCCGGACGCCGGCAGCGCGGAGCCAGACGGTCGACCCACCGAGCCAGGGCATGAGACAGCGTCGAAACCATGCCGGCAGCGTACGAGCGCGCGGCGCGCCTGTTCCGACGCTCCCGCCTCCCGCAGGGCGGAGGGGGCCGGACGGACGTGATCGCCGCCCGGCCCCCGCTCAGAACAGCCGGTAGGACCCGACCACGGTCATCCGCTCCGTCTCCGGCGGCTCGGCGACCCAGCCTCTCAGGCCCTCCTGGAACTCCCGGAACTCGGGGATCGCGGGCAGCGGGTTCTCGACGCCGTCCTCGATCTCGAGCAGCACCAGGTAGGTGACGCCGTCCCCGAGCCGGCTGGACGCGTAGCGCACCCCCGCCGGGCAGATCCGGGCGAGGGCGGCGAAGACCCTCCCGACCGAGGCCTCGAGGCCGGCCACGCACTCCGGCCTGACCCGCGATCGCAGCATCATCACGCTCATCGGACATCTCCTTTCTCGTCGACACCTGCGGACCGGATCGGGTGCCGACCGCATGTCACAATCGCGGTCTCCCGTCGGTCAAACGGGTGACACGCAGTGACGGAGGAATGTGACCCGAGATGACCGACGACGAACGGCTGGCTGAGCGCTTCGAGGAGCAGCGGGGCCGGCTGCGCGCCGTCGCCTACCGGATGCTCGGCTCCATGAGCGAGGCGGACGACGCCGTGCAGGAGACCTGGCTCCGGCTGGGCCGGGTCGACGCCGCCGAGATCGAGAACCTGGGCGGCTGGCTGACCACGGTGATCGGCCGGATCTGCCTGAACATGCTCCGCTCCAGGACCACCCGGCGCGAGGATCCGCTCGACGGCTACGTGCCCGACCCGATCGTCGACCCTCCCAGTGGCATCGACCCCGAGCACGAGGTCCTGCTCGCCGACTCGGTCGGACTCGCCCTGCTCATCGTCCTGGAGATGCTGAGCCCCGCCGAGCGGCTCGCCTTCGTTCTCCACGACATGTTCGGCGTGCCCTTCGAGGAGATCGCGGACATCCTCCAGCGCTCCCCGGCCGCCACGCGGCAGCTGGCCAGCCGCGCCCGGCGGCGGGTCCACGGGGCGACGCCGCCGCCCAGCGACCTGAACCGGCAGCGCGAGGTCGTCGACGCCTTCTTCGCCGCCGCCCGCGGCGGCAGCATGGTGGAGTTGGTGGCGCTGCTCGACCCAGACGTGGTGCTGCGCTCCGACTCCGGGACCAAGAGCGGCGCCCGCATCTTGATGCGGGGCGCGGAGAAGGTGGCCGGGTCGGCGCTGATCTTCAGGGACTCGTCGCGCGAGGTCCTGCCGGCGCTGGTCAACGGCGGCGCGGGCGTCGTCATCACGTCCAGGGGCCGCCCCATCGTGATCATGGGCTTCACCATCAGCGAGGGCAGGGTCGTTGCCATCAGCGGTCTCGGCGACCTCAGGCGCATCGCCCGGGTCGACCTCTCCTTCCTTGAGGCCTGACGGAGGTCAGGGGCGCACCGCGGAGGCGAAGCGCTCGATCCCGCTCATGGCCCGCTCTCTGCCGCCGCACGTGAGGTAGCGGTCGCGGGAGGCCGCCTCATCGGCCCCGAATCGTTCGGTGCTGTGCTGGATCTCAGCGCTCCTCGGTGCTGTGGCAGACGACCTCGAGCATGAAGCCATGGGGATCGAGGAAATAGGTGGCGTAGTGGTCGCCGTACTCCGGGAACTCCCGGGGCTCGTGGACGATCTCGGCGTCCTGGCCGACCGCCCACTCGTGGGCCTCTCGCACGATCGCCCGGCTGGACACCATGAAGGAGAGGTGCTGCAGGCCCGTGCCGTGGCGCGAGTGGCCGTCGGGCTGGAGCGCCTTGTAGAAGAAGATCTGCGGTCCCAAGGCACCGTCGGGACCGTAGTTGAACTCCCCGGACTTCGTCGTCGGGAACCAGGCCTTCAGCCCGAGGATGGGCATGAGCTGGTCGTAGTACCGCTTGGCGGCGACGAGATCCGGAACGCCGATGCCGATGTGGTCGATCAATCCCGTACGCGACACTGGTCCCTCCCCTGGTTCGGGTTCGATGCGACTGCCGTCGGTCGCCAGGCCGGTGAGGGCCTGGGACTGGATCGCGGTTCGGAGTCGCGAAGGGGCAGCCGCTGCTCGAGCCCGTCCGCGAGGGTCCCGATGTCCACGAGCGGAGAGCCTACGACGGATCGGCTCCGGCCGGGAGCGACGCCGGCTCTGATGCCAGCGGTCGCTCCACCTCCTGATCGCGGCCGCCTGGTCGGTGACGCCGCCGGAGGCACCACGGCCAACCCGACGTCCGATCGACGGCCGGGACCTGCGTCCTCACTCGCCGAGCGCGCCGACCTCGGACCCGCGGGCCGCCCCCGGCCGCGCCACGTGGGTGCGGCGGATGCTACCGCCGAGGACGATGAGCGCGGCGCCCAGTCCGGTGACGACGAGAAGCAGCCAGCCACGGTGGAAGCCGGCCAGCGCGTCCGGCGCGGGAAGGGCGAGCACGACGACCAGGGCGGCGACGCCGACGGCGCTGCCGACCTGGCGGGACATGCTGAGCACCGCGCTCCCGGTCGTGGCCCGCTCCGGCGCCAAGGTCGACGCCGCCGCGAACAGGGGCGCCTGAGTGAGACCGGCGCCGGCCCCGGCCAGGACCAGGGCGGGCAGGAACTCCGACAGGTAGGAGCCGTGGAGGGTGGTGAGGGCCGCCCACAGCGTTCCTCCGATCGCCATCAGCAGGGTGCCGGCGACGGCCGGTGCGGCCCGCCCGACGAGGGCCGCGATCCGCCCGCTGTTGACCGCGAACAGGGCCGCCGTCAACGGACCCGGCGCGATCGCCAGACCCGCCCGCAGCGGGCTGTAGTGCCAGACCTGCTCGAGGAAGAGGACGGTGATCAGGAGCCAGGCGGCGAAGCCGACGTACCAGAGGAGGAGGGCGGCGCTCGCCACGGTGAACTCCCCGCTGCGGAACAGCGTGCGCTCGATCACCGCCCGCGGATGGCGCAGGGTCCGGCCGAGGGTGACCGCGGCGGCCACGATCGACACCCCGAGGAGGGCGGCGACGGCGGGGCTGCCCCAGCCCCACACCGGTCCCTGCACGGTGGCGAGCACGAAGAGCGTGACGGCGGCGAGCAGGGACAGGACGGAGAGCGGGTCGGGAAGCCGCTCGCCCCGTGCGGCCCTGACCTCGGGCAGGACCCTGAGGCCGACGGCGATGGTGGCCAGGCCGATGGGGATGTTGACCAGGAAGACCCACCGCCAGTCGAGCGCGACCAGGAGGCCGCCGAGAGGAGCTCCGGAGGCCGCGGCGACCGCGCCCACCCCGGCCCAGATGCCGACGACCAGACCATGCCGGCGGGCCGGGAAGGCGGCGAGCAGGAGGCCGAGCGAGGTGGGGACGATCATCACCGCCCCGATCGCCTGGGCGACGCGGCCGGCGACGAGCAGGGCGAGGTCGGGGGCTACGGCGCAGGCCGCCGAGGCGGCGGCGAAGAGGGCGACACCGCAGAGCAGGAAGAGGCGGCGGCCGAAGATGTCGGCGAGCCGCCCCGCCGGGACCAGCAGCGCGGCGAAGACGATGGCGTAGCCGTTCAGCACCCAGGACAGTTCGGAGAGACCGGAGCCGGGGAACGAGCGGGCCATCGCCGGCAGGGCGATGTTGACGATGAACAGGTCCAGCTGGGCCATGAAGGCCACCGCCGACAGGACCGCGAGCACCAGCCAGCCGCGCCGAGCCGGTGGGCCGCCCTCCATCACCGCGTTCGGTTCATTCATTGAACCACTGCAATCGCGAGAGACCAGGGTTCATTCACCGAACTTGCTGGGTAGGATGGAGGGATGCCGCTGCCGCACGACTACTCGGGACAGTCCTGCTCCCTGGCCAGGGCGCTGGAGATCGTGGGCGAGCGCTGGACCCTTCTGATCGTCCGCGACGCCTTCTACGGCGTACGCCGCTTCGATGACTTCGCCGCCCACCTGGGCATTCCCCGGGCGGTGCTGAGCGAGCGGTTGAAGTCGCTCACCACCGCCGGGGTCCTGGTCCGGGTCGGGACCGACGGCGCCCGCCACGAGTACGAGCTGACCCCGAAGGGCGTCGCCCTCTGGCCGGCGCTCCGAGCCCTCACCGACTGGGGCGACGACCACTACGCCCCCACCGGTCCGCGCCGGATCCTGCTCCACGCCGAGGACGGGGCTCCGCTCGAGCGCGACGGCCGCTGCTCGGGGTGCGGGGCAAGGGTGGAGCCGGCCGACGTCGTGATCGCGCCGGGCCCCGGGCTGGTGCCCACCTCCGGCAGCCCGGACCGGGTCACCGCCGCGCTGGCCATTCCCCACCGGGCGCTGGAGCCGATCTCGCCGCGGGACCCGGGCACGCCCGCCTGAACCACGAGGAGACGCACGTGAGATCCCCATCGCCGCTCTCGACCACGCCCAGCCCCGATTCCGCGGCGGAGAGGGCCGCTCGATGAGGACGCTGGTGGTCGGTGCCGGCGCGACCGGCGGATTCTTCGGCGGCCGCCTGGCGGCGGCGGGCAGGGACGTGACCTTCCTGGTCCGGCCGGCCCGGGCGGCGGCGCTCCGGGAGCGCAACCTGCGCATCGTCTGGCAGGGGGAGGAGGAGGTGATCAGGGCCCGGCTGGTGACCGCGCCGGAGCTGTCCGGCCCCTACGACCTGGTCCTGCTCGGCATCAAGTCGAGCGCGCTCGAGCAGGCGATGGCGGACATCGCCCCAGCGATCGGCCCGGAGACCTCGATCATGCCCTTCCTCAACGGGATGGCCCACCTGTCGACGCTCACCGAGCGCTTCGGGCCGGCTGTCCTGGGCGGCGTCGTCAAGGTGCTGACGGCCCTCAACGAGGAGGGTGACGTGCTCCGCTTCGCTCCGCTCGCCTCGCTCACCGTCGGCGACCAGCAGGGAGGCCTCCCCCCACGCGTCGAGCGGATCCGGGCCGAGCTCGACGGCGCCGGCTTCGACGTCGCCGCCTCGCCGGACATCGTCGGCGCGATGTGGCACAAGTGGGTCTTCATCTCCACCATCGGGGCGACCACCTGCCTGATGCGGGGGACGATCGGCGAGGTCGTCGCCGTGCCCGGCGGTTCCGCGCTGGGGCCAGCGATCATGGCCGAGGCCTCGGCCGTGTCCGCGGCCGCCGGTCACCCCATGCCCGAGCGGGAGTCCAAGTTCACCCGGTCGATGGCGACGATGGAGAACTCGCCCCTGGCCTCGTCCGCCTACCGCGACGTCGTCGCCGGCCGGCCGGCGGAGGTCGAGCAGATCTTCGGGGACCTGGTCGCCCGGGCGAGGTCGCTGTCGGTTCCCACCCCGCTCCTGGATCTGGCGACGATGCAGCTCCGCGTCCACCAGCGGCGAGCGGAAGGCCAGGTGCAGGCCGCGGGCTGAGGCCCCCTCAGGCCCGTCTGGAGCGCGCCTCCAGGCCGGCGACGATCACGTCCAGGCCGAGCTCGAAGGCGTCCGGCGCCGCTCCATCCAGGGCCGCGATCAGGCGGCGCTGGGCCGGGAACCGTTCCTGCGGCTGGCCCGCCAGCGCCGTCGAGATCGGGTCGGTGGCGACGCCCTCGCCGGTCCAGGCCAGGGGCAGCGCGTAGCCGTTCACGTAGTCGGCGAGGAGCGCGACGGCACCGGCGACATCCCCGGGCTCGAGCCCCGCACTCGAGGTCAGCGTGTCGACCAGGCTCTCGCTGGCGTGCAGCGCGGCGAGCCCAACGGCCTCGGGGTCGGAGATGACGGCCAGGACCAGGAGTGGATGGGCCCGGGCCAGCACCCGGTAGGCGCGAGCCCAGGCGCGGACCTGCTGCTGCCAGGGGGCCGCCGCATCCGGCGCCGGGAAGGCCTCGAAGACGGCGTCGACCAGCGCCAGGATGATCGACCGCTTGGAGCCGTAGTAGTGGTAGACGGCCATCGGATCCACGCCCAGCTCGGCGGCCAGGCGGCGCATGGTCAGGCCCGGCGAGCCGCCCCCGTCCATCAGACCCAGGGCGGCGCCGAGGATGCGCGCTCGGGACAGACCTCCCTCCGGTGACCGTCGACCGCGAGAACCCATTTCTACGCCGTAGAATATCCTTCTCTACGGCGTAGAAATCAGAGGAGGAAGGCCATGCGCCACGGGATCATCGTCACGACCGGGGATCCGCGGACGGTCGCCGATCTGGCGGCGGAGGCGGAGGTGGCGGGCTGGGACGGGGCGTTCTACTTCGACGCGATCTCGGTCGGTGACGGCGAGGTGTACGACCCCTGGGTGGTGATGGCGGCGATGGCGATGCGCACCGAGCGCGTGATCCTGGGACCGGTGGTGACCCCGCCCTCCCGCCGGCGTCCATGGAAGCTGGCCAGGGAGACGATGACCCTGGACCGCCTGTCCAACGGCCGGCTGGTGCTGCCCGTCGGCCTGGGGGCGCTCGACGACGCCGCCTTCGGCAACGTCGGAGAGGAGACGGAGACCCGGACCAGGGCGGACCTCATGGACGAGTCGCTGGAGATCCTGGAGGGCCTCTGGTCGGGCCGGCCCTACGCGCACTCCGGCAACCACTTCCAGTTCGATGAGATGTGCTTCCGGCCGGCGCCGGCGCAGCGGCCGCGGATCCCGATCTGGGTCATCGGCGTCTGGCCCCGACCCCGGTCGATGCGGCGCGCGCTCCGCTGGGACGGTGTCCTCATCCAGGCGCAGGACGCGGACGGGCAGGGCGTCGAGACCACGCCCGAGCACGTGCGCGAGGTGGCCGCCCATGTCCGCGCCGAGCGTCCGGGCGGCCTCGAGGGGTTCGAGATCGTGGCCGGCGGGATGACTCCGGCCGACGAGGCCTCGACCATCGTCCAGCGCTTCGCCGACGCGGGCGCGACCTGGTGGCTCGAGCAGGACTGGCAGGGAGACGTGACCGCGGTGCGGCGCCGGATCGCGGCCGGGCCGCCCCGCGTCTGATCAGAGCTCACACTGATATGCAGGACCGGACGGACCACCGGCGATGGGCCGGTCCAGCCCCAGGTCGGCCGCCGGCGAGTGGGAGGGAACCTGTGCACGCGAGGCCGACGCCGGGGGACCCGGTCGTCGTCGATTACCGCAAGTGGCTCGACCGCCAGCACCACCGCTTCGCCGCCCGCGCCCTCGGCGACGACCGCCATGGCACCTGGCTGGCGATTCCGGCCGGGACGCCGCTCACCGGAGGGCCGCGCACCGGCACCTTCCGGCGCACCAGCGTCGTGCTCGTGCCGAGTGGCGGCTGGTGGACCGCCGAGTTCAGCTCCCCGGACGAAGAGCTCCCCCTCTACCTCGACGTCTGCACGCCGCCCCTGTTGACTCGCGACCACCTGCTCATGGTCGACCTCGATCTCGATGTCCTCAGATCGCGCGACGGCACCACGTGGCTGGAGGACCGGGAGGAGTTCGAGCTGCATCGGTCCGAGCTGGGCTACCCGAGATGGCTGGCGGAGGGAGCGGCACGGGCCGCGGAGCTGCTGCTGGAGTCGGTGCGCAGCGGACGAGAACCCTTCGGCCGGGCGTCGGAGCCCTGGCTCGCCCGAGCCGAGAGGCTCTGAGCCGTCCTCAGCCGGGGTCGAGGATGACGCGGATCCCGTACCTCTCCCCGATCCGGCCACGCTCCTCGTCGGTGGTGGCGGCGTTGATCTCGGCGAAGTAGTCCTCGATGCCGCCCGGGACCGCCATCAGCAGCACCCTGGCCGGGGCGCCCGCCGACCAGAAGCAATGGGCGGTGCCCCGAGGCAGGAAGACGAAGCTGCCGGCCGGCGCCTGGAGGGTCTCCTCCCCGCAACGCACGGAGACCTCGCCCTCGAGCACGTAGATGCTCTCGTCCTCGTGCGTGTGCACGTGGAGCGGCGGCCCGTCGTCGTGCGTGTGCACGTGGAGCGGCGGCCCGTCGTCGACTGTGGTCTCGAAGACGCTGAGCGCGCCGCCGGTCGCGTCCCGGGACGCCTTCATCGTCGGGTCGACGGAGACACCGTTGCCGGGGAGGGAGACATAACCACGCAGAGGACTGCTCGTCGCCGTGATGTCTACCATCGGCGGGCGACCGGCGTCAGTCGGCGGCAGGCGCCTCGGTGCCGGCCAGCGGCACCCCGACCTCGGCGGCCCGGTCGAACCCGTCGTCGATGAGGACGACCTGACGCCGGCCGGTCTCGAGGATCGACGCGGCGATGGCCGCCCGGTAGCCGGCGCCGCAGTGGACCCAGACCTCCCCCGCGGGCACCTCTTCGACCCGGTCCGGCAGCTCCTGGATGGGGATGTGGAACGACCCCTCGACGTGGTTCCGGCTCCACTCCCCCCGCTGACGCACGTCGAGCACGATCACCCGTCGGTGGCGGATGACGGCGGCGAGGTCGGCCAGATCGGCCACCGGATACGACGCCAGCGGCGCGCCGCCGGCCCAGCTCAGGGGCGATCCGGCCGCCGACGAGGCGATCCGCTCCAGCCCGATGCGGGACAGCTCCCGCTGGCCCTCCGCGACCTGGTCCCGCGTGTCGCCGAGCAGGGACAGAGGCGTTCCCCACGGGATCAGCCAGCCGAGATAGGTGGCCAGGCTCCCGTCGATCCCGATGTTGAGCGTGCCCGCCACGTGGCCGCGGGCGAAGGCTCTCCGCGCCCGGAGGTCCACCACCCACTCGTCGGCGGCGAGGCGGCGGCGCAGCTCGCCGGCGTCGGCCGGCGAGGGCGGTGTGAGGTCGGGAACCCCTGGACCCTCCAGGTTGCCCGGCGCCATGTGCGCGTAGTAGGCGGGGTAGGCGTCGAGCCCGGCCAGCAGCGACTCGACGTACTCCTCCTCGTCCTCGGCGAAGACCGGGTTGTGGAGCCGCTCGGCGCCGAGCGTGGATCCGGCGGCGCCGGCCGGGCCGGCCGAGCAGAGGCTGCCGAAGCCGTGGGTCGGATAGAGGCGGGCGTCGTCGGGGACCTGACCGGCCAGGAGGTGCGCCGACGCGTACTGCGCGTGGGCGAGCTCCATCGCGTGCGCCGGACCGAGCAGGTCGGGACGGCCGACCGACCCGAACAGCAGCGATCCACCGGTGAAGAGGGCGGGCGGCCCCGCCGGCGAGGTCAGCGCATAGGCGAGGTGCGAGTGCGTGTGGCCGGGGGTGGCGATGGCGCGCACCGTCATCGAGGCCCCCACCTGCACGACATCGCCGCCGGCAAGCGGAACCCGCGCGAACGACACCGAATCGGACTCGTTGACGTGATAGGCGGCACCGGTGGCCCTGGCCAGGGCGAGGCCCCCGGTCAGGTAGTCGTTGTGGATGTGCGTCTCGAAGACGTGGGTGAGGCGCAGGGACCGGCTCGCCAGCAGGCCGATCACCCGGTCGATGTCGCGCTGGGGGTCGATGGCCAGGGCGACCCTGCCGTCGGTCGCCAGGTAGCTGCGGTCACCGAGTCCCGGTGTCTCGATGGTGAGGATCTCGACGTCTCGCACTGGCCGCGCTCCGAGGTCAGCCGCGAACGGGGCGATGGGCGCGGCGGTGCCCGCCGGCGGCCGGGCGGACGGCGTGATTCAGGTCCACGTTTCTTCCTCTTCTGCGCGAGGCTCCGGCCGGGGGCCGTGGGCCTGCCCGGACTATACCCTCCGGAATCGAGGGTGACGCATCAATCGCCGAGGCTCACTGGAGCAGGTCCGCGTGCCGCTCAAGGAACGCCGAGACCTGGGCCGGATCCTCGATCGGAAGCGGGTGCAGGAGCAGGGTGTCCACGCCCAGCTCGGCGTAGCGCCGGGCCTCATCGGGGCCCACCGGGTTGGGCGGGGTGACGAGGATCTCGAGCCGGCCCAGCCTGACCGGGCGCTCGACCTCCCCGGCGGCCTGCCGGAGCCCCTCGAGATGAGAGGCGACGGCCTCCGGGCTGAGGCTGAATCCGTACCAGCCGTGACCGCGCTGCACGGCGCGCCGGAGCGCCGCCGGGCTGTGTCCGCCGACGACGATGGGGGGACCGTCGGGCCGAACCGGCCGGGGGCGGGCGTCGACCCCGCCGAAGCTGGCATGGCGGCCCCGGTAGGACGGCCGCGGTTCGGTCCACAGCGCTCGCATCGCGTCCAGGTATTCGTCGGTGCGGCTTCCGCGCTCGGACATGGGGACGCCGACCGCCGTCATCTCCGGCTCCAGGTAACCGGCCCCGACCCCGAGGACGAGGCGGCCGCCGCTGAGCACGTCGAGGCTGGCGACCTGCTTGGCCAGGACCAGCGGGTTGCGCTGGGGCAGGATCACGATCCCCGTGCCCAGCTGCATCCGCCGTGTGATGGCGGCCACGTAGGCGAGGTGGACGAGAGGATCGAGGATGGCGTCGGTCGGCTCCATCGGCGAGGGAGGAACGCGGGGCGAGGGCAGCACGACATGCTCGCCGACCCACCAGGAGTGGTAGCCGAGCTCCTCCGCACGAACCGCCAGCCGGGCGGTCTCGACCGGCCCGTGGACCGCCTTGGCGCTGAGCCCGAAGATGCCGAGCTGCATGGACCTCCTCCTGATCGGGGCGGCGGCGACAGGCCGCCGGCTGGCCGGTGACCTGTCCATGTTTGCCGATCCGGGTGGGCGGATCGCCTTGGCAGGGATGGACAGAAGTCCGATGGGCACACGCGCGATTCGGCCTTAGGGCCTTCACGTAAATTAACTTGACAAACAGTGAGGTGTGTGATAGCGTCCGCACATCGACACTGAGACCGGCATCAAGGCTCGTTGGGAAGCCATCGCCCCCCACCTGAATGAACGTCAGCGGCGGCTCTGGGCCTGCACCGAAGCCCGCTCCCTCGGCCGCGGCGGCTTCTCCAT
>DATAXV010000179.1:0-14248 GCA_036272915.1 Candidatus Dormiibacterota bacterium | reverse complement strand
CCGTGAGCTTGGCGAGGTGGTGCGCCGGCTGCGACGTCAGGCGCGGCTGAGCCAGACCGAGCTGGCCGACCGCGCCAACGTCGCCAGGAGCGCCATCCAGAAGCTGGAGGAGGGACGGGGGACGGTCACCCTGGAGACCGTCTTCGGCATCCTCACCGCCCTCTCCACCGACCTCGCCGTGCTCTCCCGGTCCGCCGCCTACCGGTCGCTGTTCGAGGCGTGATCGAGGAGCGGCTCGGCGTCCACTACCGCGGCGCGGCGGTGGCCGAGCTGTGCCGAGAGGAGGGGGGAGACCTCGCCCTGAGGTACGACCCGGAGGTGGTCGGGAGGCTCGGCGGCGGCGTTCTCATCAGCGCCTCCCTGCCGGTGCGGGGGGAGCCCTACCGGACCGCCGAGCTGCTGCCCTTCTTCGACGGCCTGCTGCCCGAGGGCCAGGCCCGGCGCCAGCTGGCCCGGCGGCTTCGCCTCGACGAGACCGACGTCTTCGGCTTCCTCCGCGAGATCGGGCGCGACTGTGCCGGCGCCATCTCGCTGCTCCCCGAGGGAGAGGAACCGGACGATGTGGGCCGGCCCGGCGTCGAGTGGCTGGACGGGGACGACCTCGAGCAGGAGGTGGCGGACCTGGTCTCCCGCCCGCTGGGGGTGGAGCCGGCGCGGGGCGTGCGCATCAGCCTCGCCGGCGCCCAGAGCAAGCTCGCCGTGGTCGTCTCCCCGGAGGGGCGCATCGGCCTGCCCCGGGGGACGACGGCCTCCACCCACATCCTCAAGCCGGGTTCGGTCGAGCGCTGGGGTCTGGGCCCCGCCTACCCCGGCCTCGTCGCCAACGAGGCGTTCTGCCTGCGCCTGGGCCGGCGGCTGGGTCTGGAGGCGCCCCCGGCGCGCCTGATCCGGATCGGCGGCGAGCCGGTGCTGCTGATCGAGCGCTACGACCGAGTCCACGGCTCCGACGGTGTGGAGAGGCTCCATCAGGAGGACTTCTGCCAGGCCCTCGGCGTCCCCTCCTACCGCAAGTACGAGGCCGACGGCGGTCCCGGGCTGCTCGAACTGGTCGAGACGATCCGCCGCCTGTCCATCCGTGTCACCCGCGACCTCGACATGCTCGTCGACCGCGTCGTCCTCGACCACCTGGTCGGCAACGCCGACGCCCACGCCAAGAACTTCGCCCTTCTCTACACGCCGGAGGGACCGGTGCTGGCCCCCGCCTACGACATCATCTCGACGGCCGTCTACCCGCACCTGGCCCGGCCGTCGGCGATGGCGATCGGCGGCAGCTACGAGCCGGAGGACCTCTCCCCGGAGGGGTGGCGGGAGGGTCTGGCCGCGCTCGGCCTCTCCCCGCGGCGCTACCGCGGCCGGATCGCCGAGCTCGTCCGGCACGTCCTGGTCGCCGCCGGCGAGGTCCGCGACCGCCTCGACGAGGAGGGGGCCGGCGGCCATCCGGTGGACGCGATCGAGGATCTGATCCGGCGCCGGGCGGCGCTTTTGGCGGTGGCCTGAGGGGGGAGACAACCCCGCTGTCGTGGAATTGCACTCTGTACCGGCTTGGCACGATCATCGACCCCTCGACGGGGGGCCTCGGCGACCGTCTCGTTCAACACACGCGAGACTCCAGCGGGGACGTTCGGAAGGAAGAGGCCGTCGTCATGGACGCGACCGTGACCCTCGCCCTCCCCAATGCCATGTTCGAGGTGGAGCTGGAGAACGACCACAAGCTCATCGCCTACGCGGCGGGACGGATGCGCCGCTACTTCATCCGCATCACGCCGGCTGACCGCATCCGCGTCGAGCTCTCGCCCTACGACCTCACCCGGGGCCGGATCGTCTACCGCCACCGCGACTGAGCCCTCCTGCTGCGACGCCCCGACGCCCACCCGACTCGCGATCCCCGGACCTGGTTCCATGCCTTCCCTGCGCTTCAGTTCATCACCTGTTCACCGTCAGGTCGTAGCCTGCCCGGTGTGAGCGCGATCCGGAGTCTGTGGCGGGAGGGCGGAGCCATCGGCGCTCGCCTCCTCCCGGTCGCCGCCGCGGGCGGTGCCGGACTCCTCGTCGCCGGCTGCGCGGTGCAGGTCGGAACCGCGCCTCAGGCGCTGGCCACGCCCACCCCGGCGAGGCATCAGGTGGGCTCAGTCGACGGCGGCGCCGCCCAACTCCAGCAGCAGTACGAGGGCATCGTCGGCGACATGTCCAGCCGCATCGTCGAGATCTCGACGCCCCAGGACCTCGGGTCCGGCGTCGTCTTCGACGCCAAGGGCGACATCGTCACCAACGACCATGTCGTCAACGGCGCCAGCAAGGTCGAGGTGACGCTGGGCAACGGCAGGCAGTACCCGGGCACGGTGGTCGGCACCTTCAAGGAGGACGACCTCGCCGTCGTCCACGTCGACGCCACCGGGCTCCATCCCGCCACCTTCGCCGACGCCACCAAGCTCAAGGTCGGCGACATCGTCCTGGCCATGGGCAGCCCGCTCGGGCTCCAGGGCTCGGTCACCGAGGGGATCGTCAGCGCGATGAACCGGACCGAGCCCGAGGAGACCGGGAACAGCATCCCCGACATGATCCAGACCAGCGCCGCGATCAACCCCGGCAACAGCGGCGGGGCGCTGGTCGACCTCAAGGGTGAGGTCGTCGGCATCGTCACCCTGGGCGCGGTCGACTCCGAGAACAACACCCAGGCGGCGGGCATCGGCTTCGGCATCAACAGCGACATGGTCAGGGACATCGCCGGTCAGCTCATCCGCTACGGCAAGGTGGTCGACTCGCACCGGGCCTGGCTCGGCGTCACGGTCACCGACACCGTCGCCCAGAACGGCGTCCTCATCGACAGCGTCACCACCAGCGGCCCCGCCGCCGCCGGCGGTCTCAAGGCCGGCGACACCATCATCGACGTCAACGCCGAGCAGGTGCAGACCTCCAGCGACCTGAGCGACATCCTCGGCTCGCTGCAGCCCGGGGAGCAGGTCACGGTCACCGTCCTCCACCAGAGCGGTGGCCAGTCGACCGACCGCGTGACCCTCGGCACCTACCCCGGCGGTTCCTGATTCCCTCGCCCTCCCCCCAACCTTGCCCTCTCACCCTTCGGGGTGGGGGGGCTTCATCTTTACCGGCGGTGCCGCTCGTTCGCCTCGACCCCTCACCGCCCTTCAGGCGGCTCTCAAACCGATGCCGGCACCGGGCGCTGAAGACCGCGATCCCGGACCGCCACGTGTCGGCCACGCCAGACTGCCTGCATGCGGATGCTCATCGACGACATGGCGGGCCGCTTGACGGACGTGCCGGGCGTCGTCGGGGTGCTGCTCGGCGGCAGTCGGGCTCGGAAGGAGCACGGGCCGGATTCCGACTGGGACCTTGGCGTCTACTACCGTGGCCCGCTCGATCTCGCCGCGCTGCGCGCGCTGGCTGGACCGGATGCGGAGGTGGCCGGGCCGGGCGGCTGGGGACCCTGGGTCAACGGTGGCGCGTGGCTGCGGGTCGACGGTGTCGCGGTGGACTGGATCCTGCGGGATCTGGAGCGCGTCGAGCGGGTGTGGGAGGACTGCCGCGAGGGACGGTACGAGGTCGGTGTGCAGACCGGTCATCCGCTCGGATTCTGGTCGCCCTGCTATGCGGGCGAGGTGGCCCTGGGAGAGGTGCTGGCCGATCCCACCGGAGAGCTGACGGACCTTCAGCGGAGGGCTGCAACCTACCCGGAGCCGCTGCGAAGGGCGCTGACGGCCGGAGCCCGGGAGGCGAGGTTCCTGGTCGGCGCGGCGACAAAGGCTGCGAGGCGCGCAGACACGCTGTACGTCTCGCTGTGCCTGTCCCGAGCGGTCGGTGTGCTGGTGCACGCGCTGTTCGCGAGAAACCGGCGTCGGTGCCTCAATGAGAAGGGGTCGCTGACTGTCGCCGAGACGCTGCCGGGGGTGCCAGACGGCTTCGGCTCGCGCGTCCGCGGCCTGCTTGGGGCGCCGGGCGAGACCGCCGAGTCGCTGACCGCGGCGGTCGCTCAGGCGCAGGTGCTGGTGGAGGAGACCATCGCCACGCTGAGGGCCTCAGCCGAATAGCAGCATCGCCTGCGGACGCCCTCAGCGGCCGACCGGATGCCAGACCGTCTTGACCTCCATGAAGGCCAGCGCGGTATGGGGGCTGAGCCACTGGTCGGGCTCGGTCGCGACCACCCGCGTGACGCTGTCCGCCGCCGCCTCCTCGACCTTGCGGCGTTCCTCCTCGTCGCAGCCGGACACCTCGACGGCGTTGACGTCGCGGTGAGCGGCGAGCGTCGGAAGCATCTCCCGGTGGCGGCCGGTGAGCAGGTTGGCGGCGCCGGCGGGGAGGTCTGACGTGGCCAGCACCTCGCCCAGGACGAGGGCGGGGAGGGGAAGCGCGGGCGAGGCCAGGGCGACGGCGGTCGAGCCACCGCTGAGGACCGCCGCCAGCGGTGCCACCAGGCCGAGCAGCGCCGGGCGCTCGGGGGCGACGATGCCGACCACCCCCGTCGGCTCCGGCATGGAGAAGGTGAAGTAGGGCCCGGCGACGGGGTTGACCGTGCCCCCGAGCTGGGCCAGCTTGTCCGTGAGCCCGGCGTACCAGAGCAGCGCCTCGACCGACTGGGCGACCTCGCCGCGCTCGACGCCCTCGAGGCGGCCCACCTCGGCCGACCGCGCGTCGAGCATCTCCGCCGCCCGGTAGAGGACCTGGCCGCGGTTCATGGCGGTGCGGCCCGACCAGCCGGCGAAGGCGGCGCGCGCCGCCCGCACCGCGTCGCGGACGTCCTTGCGCGTGGACCGGGGCACGTTCATGCCCTGGGCCTCGTAGGTGCGCTGCGACTCGGAGCGGACGAAGGCGCCGTTGAGGTAGAGCTTGTAGGTCTTGCGAACGTCCATCGCCTCATCCCCAGCCGAGGTAGGGCTCGAGCCCGTGGAGCCCGCCCTCGCGGCCGAATCCGGACTCCCTGTAGCCGCCGAAGGGGGCGGTCGGGTCGAAGCGGTTGAAGGTGTTGGCCCAAACCACGCCGACGCGCATCCGCTCCGCCATCCAGAGGATGCGCGAGCCCTTCTCCGTCCAGACTCCGGCGGAGAGGCCGTACGCGGTGTTGTTGGCCTTGGCCACCGCCTCCTCCGGCGTCCGGAAGGTGAGCACCGAGAGCACCGGCCCGAAGATCTCCTCGCGGGCGATGCGGAAGGACTGGGCGACGTTGGTGAACAGCGTCGGCCGGAACCAGTAGCCGCGGTCGGGCAGCGGGCATTCGGGCTGGAAGAGCTCGGCCCCCTCCTCGACGCCGGAGGCGACCAGGCTCTCGATCCGCTCCAGCTGGGCTCGCGAGTTGATCGCGCCGACATCGGTGTTCTTGTCCAGCGGGTCGCCGACGCGCAGCGTGCCCAGCCTCCGGCGCAGCTTGTCCAGGAGCAGCGGCGCGATCGACTCCTGGACCAAGAGCCGGGAGCCGGCGCAGCAGACGTGGCCCTGGTTGAAGTAGATCCCGTTGACGATCCCCTCCACAGCCTGGTCGATGGCGGCGTCGGCGAAGACGATGTTGGCCGCCTTGCCGCCCAGCTCCAGGGTCAGCCTCCGGCCGCTCCCGGCGAGCCGCCGCTGGATCTCCTTGCCGACCTCGGTGGAGCCGGTGAAGGCGACCTTGGCGATGCCCGGGTGGGCGACCAGCGCGGAGCCGGTCGAGGGACCGCCGGTGACGATGTTGACCACGCCCGGCGGCAACTCCGCCTGCCGGCAGAGGTCGCAGAAGAGGAGCGCGGTCAGGGAGGTCGTCTCCGCCGGCTTGAGGACGACGGTGTTGCCCGCGGCCAGCGCCGGCGCGATCTTCCAGGCCAGCATCAGCAGGGGGAAGTTCCAGGGGATGATCTGGCCGACCACGCCCAGCGGCCGGGGCCGGCGGTTGGGGAACGCCCACTCCAGCTTGTCGGCCCAGCCGGCGTAGTAGAAGAAGTGCGCCGCGGCCAGCGGCAGGTCGACGTCGCGCGACTCCTTGATCGGCTTGCCACCGTCGAGCGACTCCAGCACCGCCAGCTCCCGGGAGCGCTCCTGGAGCAGACGGGAGAGGCGGAAGACGTACCGGGCGCGGAGAGCCGGGCGCAGCCGCGACCAGGGCCGGAAGGCGGCCTCGGCGGCGCGCACCGCCCGATCCACGTCCTCGCCGTCCGCCTCCTGGATCTCGCTCAGCGGCTCCTCGGTGGCCGGGTTGAGCGACGTGATCCTTCCCCTGCCGTGGGCGTCGACGAACTCGCCGCCGATGAAGAGCCGCTGCCGGGGTGCGATCTCGACGATGTCGGTCGCCTCCGGGGCGGGGGCGTACTCCCACGCGGCGGCGTGGTGGTTCGAGCCGTGGGCGGTCTCGGTCGCCGCCTCGCGCGTCCGCTGGTCAGTCATCGCTGAAGTACTCCGGTGCCTGGTAGGCGCCCTCACGCTCCTTGACGATCTGCATGAGCACGTCGTTGAGCAGGCTGGAGGCGCCCAGCCGCAGCCAGCGGGGATCGAGCCAGGCCTCGCCCAGGGTCTCCCTGACCAGGACCAGGTACTGGATCGCCTGCTTGGAGGCGCGGATGCCGCCGGCCGGCTTGAAGCCGACCATGCGGCCGGTCTCGCGGTGGTGATCGCGGATCGCCTCGAGCATGACCAGGCTGACCGGCAGCGTCGCCGCCGGCTGGACCTTGCCGGTCGAGGTCTTGATGAAGTCGGCCCCGCAGTCCATGGCGATCACGCTCGCCCGCCGGACCGGGTCGTAGCCGCCGCACGCGGTCCGGTCCGGTAGAAGGTCAGGAGCAGGTTCAGGTCGCGTGCGATCGACCGCCGTCGCACCGGATCCGCGCCGCCCTCGACGCGCAGCGTGGCATCCAGCGACCGCAGCAGGCGAGGGCTCCTTCCATCCAGGAAGGAGAACAGCTGCGCGCGCAGGCCGGCGTCGATCTTGAGCTCGCAACCCGAGCTGCGGGTCAGACCGGCAGGAGCGTCGCGGTGGGTGGACCCCGGCTGGGCCATGAACAGCAGCCGGGTGAGGGCGGCCATGCCCGAGGGCGTCGCCGCCACGAAGGGGTAGAACCACATCCGTTCGGGATCCGGGGCCGGCTCGCTGGCCAGACGCACGCGGCATCGGTGCCCACGCTCCCGGATCGCGATCGCCAGGTGCTCCGAGAGCTGGGCGTGGGTGATGTTGAAGGGAGGGCGCAGGGCACGGATCAGCTCGGTCTCGCGGCGGAGCGCGTCCGCCTCGGTCGGGCACCGCTCCCAGCGGACCTCGCGGACGGCGGCCAGCAGTGGAACGAGGCGCTCGTCCTCCCCGGGCTTGATGCGGGCGTAGGAGCGCAGCCGCGCGCGCAGGTTCCGGGCCTTGCCGAAGTAGAGCAGCTCGTTCTCGGCGCCGAGCATGAGATAGACGCCCGGATCGGTGGGAAGGGCGCTGAGGAATGCGCTGTCGAGGGGAGTCATGGCAGCCGGCCCCAGGGAGAGGTCCTGTCCCGAGTCTACGAAGCGCTTCCGGGGCGGAGGGCCGCGCTTGGAACCCGGGTGGTGGCCGACCAGGCCCGGACCGGTCGTGGCGGCGGTAACCTGGCGCCGATGCTGCCCCAATATCGTGACGGCGCCCGCAACGCCGTCCGCGTCTGCCTCGGCGTCGGCCCCCAGGACCGCGTCGCCGTCATCCACGACCGTGACCGCGCCGACATCGCCAGGGCGCTCGAGGAGGAGGCCCGGTCGGCCGGGGCCGCCGTGCACAGCTGGCGCATGGAGGATTGGGTCGACCGCCCGGCCCGGGAGTTCCCCGAGGCCCTGGCCCAGGAGCTGATCGAGTTCGCCCCCACCGTCTCCTTCTTCGCGGGCGGCGGGATGGAGGGCGAGCTGGCCTTCCGGCAGCCGATGCGCGCGCTCCTGGTCGAGCGGCTCCACTGCCGCCACGGGCACATGATCGGGATCACCCCGGAGCTCATGTCGGACGGCATGGCCGGCGACTACGAGCTCGTCTACCGGCGGACCTGCGATGTCTACGAGGCGGTCCGCAACGCCTCGGTGATCGAGGTCAGGACAGCGCTCGGCACCGATCTTCGCGCCACCCTCGACCCGGCCCTGCGCTGGGTGCCCTGCCACGGCCGGTACCACGAGCAGGGCCAGTGGGGGAACCTGCCCGAGGGCGAGGTCTTCACCTCTCCCCGCAGCGTCGACGGCGTCCTCGCCGGTGAGGAGCTCGGAGACCACTTCACCGAGCGCTACGGGCTCCTCGCCGAGCCCGCCCGCTTCGAGCTCGAGGGCGGCCGGGTGCGGTCGGTGACCACGCCCGACGAGGCCCTGCGCCGCGACATCGAGGCCTACTTGGGCCAGCATCCGGAGTCCAACCGGGCCGGCGAGTTCGCGATCGGGACCAACGTCGGCCTGACCCGGATCGTCGGCAACTTCCTCCAGGACGAGAAGTTCCCCGGTGTCCACATCGCCTTCGGCGACCCCTACGGACCGGAGACGGGCGCCGACTGGTCCGCGCCGAGCCACGTCGACGTGCTCGCCAGCCACGCCGACGTCACCGTCGACGGCCGCCGGATCATGCGCGAGGGCGTGATCGTCATCTGAGCCGGGGCGGAGGCACCCGGCGTCGGCGCCGGGCGCCGACGACGCGGAGGTTCTGCGCCTTTTGCAGGACGGCGGCCGGTCGGGTCAGGTCCGTGTTTGGGTTTTTCCAACTTTGTCAATCTGCCCCCAAACCGCTTGGAGCAGGCTTTGAGTCGGTGTATTTGAATTCGCGGAACGGAGAGAGTCGGCCGCCTGGCCTCCGTCGGTCGGATCCGTCAAATCGCCGGGCAATCCGTTTTTCTTCGGAGAAACGCGTACTTTTGCGGGTGCGCTTGGACCCCGCTGGGCAGTACCTTGCTGGACGTGGCGCGACCGAGCGTCGCGAAAGGAACGAGATGAGGAAACCCAAGGAGCTGCGGACCGACCCCCAGAGCGGACCGGCCCGCGAAGATCACGGTGGCGAACGGCTCCCAGCCACCCACTCCATGACCCCCCTCTCCCTCCCCCCGGCGGGCTCGTCCGGCCATCTGGCCGGCGGGCTCGCCCCCCAACCACTCTCATTCGCCACATGCCTGTGATCCCGGTCGGGATCGTCAACCGGAGCTGTCTCGCCGACGCCGATGTGAGCGCCGGGGTGGCTGCGCTGCGGCGCCAGCTCCGCGAGCACCTCGCTCCCGCCTGGCAGGTGGAGGCCGAGATCGAGATCGGTGCCGCCCCGGGCCGGTGGACCGTGCTGCTGCGCGACCGCGACTCCGAGCTGGCCGGCTACCACGAGGTCACCGCCGAGGGTCTGCCCCTGGCCATCATCGCCATCCGTCCCGAGCGGGAGGCGCAGGACTGGGTTCACGCCGCCAGCCACGAGCTGATGGAGATGCTGGTCGACCCCGATATCAACCTGGTCGCGCTGGAGCGGCCGGACGGGCGGGGCCGGCTCTTCGCCAGGGAGATCTGCGACCCCACCGCCGCCTATGAGGACGGGTACGAGCTCGAGGGCCGCTGGGTCTCCAACTTCGTGTATCCCGCGTGGTTCCGGCCCGAGGGCAGCGGCGAGCCGCGCCAGGTCGACCACCGCGGCCTCCTCCGGCATCCCTTCGAGGTCAGACCGGGCGGCTACACCGCCGTCTTCCACGCCGAGAGCGGCACCTGGGACGCGCTCGGCAGCGACGGCAGGGAGAGCGACGCGGCCGAGGTCGACCGCCGCCTCCGGCTGCGCGGCAGCGACCGTCGCCACTGGCGGACGAGCGACATGGGATGGACCGACTGACCTGACGGGCACGGCGCCATGTGTGCGCGACCGTCGGCTGCGGTTGAATAGATCCGGGTCGGGTCGGATGAAGGCATTGAATGCCGAACTCAGCCGGCGGGAGCGGGAGGTTGCGGCGCTGGTCGCAGAGGGACTGACCGATCGAGAGATCGCCGCGCGCCTCTTCATCTCCCCGCGAACGGCGGAGGGCCACGTCCGCCAGATCCGGAACAAGCTCGGCCTCGGCAACCGCGCCGAGCTGGCCAGCTGGGCGACCCGGCGCCAGCGCTCGGCGGGGGCGCCGCCGGTCCGCAGCCTTCCTCTACCGCTGACCAGCTTCATCGGCCGGGACCGGGAGCTCGGTACCCTTCGCCGGAGCCTCAACAAGTCGCGGCTGCTGACGCTGACCGGACCCGGCGGCTGCGGCAAGACCCGGCTGGCCCTGGAGCTCGCCCGCGAGGTCGCCGAGCAGTATCCGGGCGGCGCCACCGTCGCCGATCTCAGCTCCGTCAACGACGGCGGTGCCGTGACGCGGGTCGTCGCCGCCGCCCTGGACCGTCCCGAGCCTCGCCCCCGGGACCCGCCCGCCGCCCTCGCCGAGGGCCTCGACGGGGAGCCCCGCCTGCTCGTCCTCGACAACTGCGAGCACGTGATCGAGGACTGTGCCCAGCTGGTCCACGCCCTGCTGCCGGCGGCGGCCAAGCTGCAGCTGGTCTGCACCAGCCGCGAGGCGCTGCGCGTCCCCGGCGAGATCGTGGTCGCGCTGGAGCCGCTCTCGGTGCCCCTGGCGCTGCGCCTCTTCGCCGACCGGGCGGCGCTGGCCGACCCCGGCTTCGCCGTCACCGACGGGAACGCCACCGTCGTCCGCGAGCTCTGCCGGCATCTCGACTGCATGCCCCTGGCACTGGAGCTGGCCGCGGCGCGGGTCGGCGTCCTCTCGCTCGAGGAGCTCGTCACCCGCCTCGACGAGCATCTGGCCACGCTCACCGCCAGGGGCGGCCCCGACCGGCAGCGGACGCTGGAGGCGGCCGTGGGGTGGAGCCACGACCTGCTCTCGGAGGTCGAGCGGCGCCTCTTCCGCCACCTCGCCGTGTTCTCCGGCGGCTTCACCCTGGACGCGCTCCGGTCGGTCTGCGGAGGCGAGGCCGATCTGCTGCCCCGCCTGGTCGACAAGTCGCTGGTGGCGGCGATACCGCCGACCCGCCGGCGCTACCGCTGCCTGCGGCTGATCCGCGGCTACGCGCGCCAGCGGCTTCTCGAGAGCGGCGAGGAGCCGGAGCTCCGCGGCGCCCATCTCCGCTACTTCCTGGGGCTGGCCGAGCGGGCGGCCTCCGAGATCGGCGGCACCGAGCAGGCGGCGTGGCTCTCCCGCCTCGAATCCGACCACGACAACTTCCGCACCGCGCTCGTCACCAGCCGCGAGACCGATCTCGAGCGGCACCTGCGCCTGGTCCTGGCGCTGGCGCCGTTCTGGCGTATCCACGGCCACCTGGCCGAGGCCAGGGACTGGTTCGAGGCGGCGGTGGCGGCCGGCGCCGCGCTGGAGGGGCAGCCGCTGGTGGCGAGGGCGCTCAACGTCCTCGCCGGCCTGGCCTGGCGGCAGGGCGACATCGCCGCCGCCCGCGGCGGGCTCGAGGAGGCGATGGCGATCTGGCGGGCGGAGGGCGACCTGCCCGGGGTCCAGAGGTGCCTGGCCAACCTGGGCGTCATCGCCTCGACCGAGGAGGACTGGGAGGCGGGCCGGCGCTGGCTGGAGCAGGGCCTGGAGCTGGCTGGAGAGCTGGGCGACGAGGGTGCCGCCGCGATCACGCTGGACAACCTCGGCGTGCAGCTCGCCTGCCAGGGGAGGACGGCCGAGGCGCGCGGGCGTCTGGAGGAGGCGCTGGCCATCGTGCGCCGGCGCGACGACGCCGCCGAGCAGGCCAACGCCCTGGCCAACCTGGGCATGCTCGACGTCTTCGAGGGCGACGGCGACGGGGCGCTCCGGCACTATCTGGCCAGCCTCAGCATCGTCGACGCGATCGACGCCCGCATGACCCTGGCCGAGTGCATGGAGGGTCTGGCCTGCCTGGCCGCGGGCGAGGGCCGCCTCGACCTCGCCCGGCGCCTGATCGCCGCCGCCGAGCGCAGCCGGCAGGCACTCGGCCGCCCTCGAGCACCGTGGCACCGGCGCCTGGTCGACCGGCTCCCGGCCGAGGCCAGGGAGCCGGTCGCCGCCGAGGCCGAGGAGCTGGACGCGGCGGCGGTCATCGACCTGATCACCGCCGAGGGCTGATCAGCCGAGCGGGAGGGCGCCGGCCTCGGTCAGATGGGATCGGAGCTCGGCGTTGACCCGGGCCGTGCGCAGCCAGCGCCGGTCGAGTTCGGTGGCGGGGCCGACCGCCGGGCGGCGGCGAGCCGGACGGCCCCAGGACCCTCGCCGCGGCGCCGGCGAGGCGGGCGGGGAGATCCCCCTCGGCGAGCGTGAGGAGTCGGACCAGCCGCCCCCGCCGGATCTCCATCACCGCCCAGACGCGGCCGGCGTGGCCGAGGACGTCGAGGTCCTCCTCGGCGATCGTGAGCGCCTTCTGCGGCTGGGTGATCCAGTCCAGGGCGTCGAGCTGCTGCTGCAGCCCGCCCGCGGCCTCGAACTGCTCGGCACCGGCCACCGCTCGAGGACGGCGGCGATCTGGGCGCCGAGGGCTCCGCGCTCGGCGGGCTCGACGCCGCGCCCCCGTCCCAGCTCGCGGCCGCTGCCGGCCAGGCCCTCGGCGGCGTAGGCGAGCGGGTGGAGGCGGCCGAGGGCCTGCACGGCGATGGTGGTCGGGCTCCAGCCCAGGTGGGGCCCGAAGTGACGGACTTCAGGGGTGTCGGCGCCGGGTTCGTGGAGCAGCTCGAGACCGGGGTCGTCGGGCCCGGTGTCGAGGCGGAGGTAGATCGGGCTCTCGACGCCCATGGTGCGGTTGTGGCGGGGGCGGAGATGCTCGAGCAGGTTGCGCTCCAGGAACGCCGCCTCCTGCTCCGACTCGGTGAGGATCGGCTCCAGCTCGACGACCCGGCTGAGCATGGGCCGGAGGTGGGCGTGGTCGCCCAGGTCCCTCCAGTAGGAGCGCACGCGGGGGCGGAGGGAGACGCTGCGCCCGACGTAGAGCACCCGGCGGTCGCGATCCCGCATCAGGTAGACGCCGGGGGAGGCCGGGATCAGCCTCAGCGCCGCCTCCACCTGGGGGCACGGAGCGGGCGGACGCGGCCTCGCCGGCGAGGGGCGCCGCCTCCTCCTGCCTCCCTTCATCGAGTCCCCCTGCATCCCGACCTGAGCTCCGGGCCATGGTAGCCCGGGCCCGGTCAGACGGGGGCGGGCTGCTCCCCGGCCGAGTAGACGAGGATCCGGCCGAAGCGGACCCGAACCCTTTCCCCGGACGTGGCCGTCGGCTGCAGGTAGGCGCGCAGCCGGGTCGACCCGATCTCGACCAGGGCCTCGTCGAAGTGGCCCCTGGGCACACGCCGGATCAGGCGGGCC
Organism: Candidatus Dormiibacterota bacterium; assembly: GCA_036272915.1. Classification (GTDB taxonomy): domain Bacteria; phylum Chloroflexota; class Dormibacteria; order Dormibacterales; family Dormibacteraceae; genus DATAXV01. The sequence goes on along the minus strand of DATAXV010000179.1, from coordinate 1,019 downwards.
TCGGCCCCCGACCCTCCATCGCCGTCGAGGATGACCTCCTCGGGACGGACCGCGACCTCGACGCTCCCCGATCCGTTGGGCCCGGCGCCGCCACGCTCCACATAGCCGACGGTGCTCCCGTCCGCCAGCACCACCTCGGCGCCCCGGATCCCGGCGGCGAGGAGGTTGACCCGGCCCACGAAGCTGGCGACGAAGGTGTTGGCGGGGTCCCGGTAGACGGTCGCCGGGGCGGCGACCTGCTCCAGCCGCCCGGCCCGCATGACCGCCACCCGGTGGGCGATGGACAGTGCCTCGTCCTGGTCGTGGGTGACGAAGACCATAGTCACCCCGGTCCGGTTCTGGATCTCGACCAGCTCCTCGCGGACGCGCAGGCGGAGCTGGGCGTCGAGGTTGGAGAGGGGCTCGTCCATGAGTAGGATGCGGGGCCGGATGACCAGCGCCCGGGCGAGGGCGACGCGCTGCTGCTCACCGCCGGAGAGCGCGGTCGGCATCGAACCCTCGAGATGGACCAGACCGACCAGGTCGAGCATCTCCCTGGCCTGGGCCACCGCTCCGGCGCGGGGTACGCCCCGGGCGCGGAGGCCGAAGGTGATGTTGCGGAGGACGTTCATGTGCGGCCAGAGCCCGTAGTGCTGGAAGACCATGGCCGTCGGCCGGCGCTCGGGTCCCAGGCCGACAACGTCCTCGCCGTCGATGGTGATGCCGCCGGCGTCGGGGGCGACGAAGCCGCCGACCATGCGGAGGGTGGTGGTCTTGCCGCACCCGGAGGGGCCGAGGATGCACAGCATCTCGCCCGGGCTCACGGCGACGTCGACGCCGTCGACGACCCAGCGGCCGCCCAGCTGCTTGCGTACGCCCCTCAGCTCGAGGGCGGGACTGGCGCTGATGGCTCTACCCTCCTTCATCGGGATACCTCCCCAGGGAACGCTTTCGGCGCTTGTCCCATGAGGACTGAGATGAGACGGCGTCCCTGGGGACGGCCCCATGAGGTCAGTGGCCCACAAGGGTGTCGTCCCGCG
>DATAXV010000178.1:0-16657 GCA_036272915.1 Candidatus Dormiibacterota bacterium | reverse complement strand
CCGCTACCCCGGCCGTGGCCTGGTCCTGGCCGGCCTCGCCGACGGCCCGGCCGCCGCCTACCTGCTCACCGGCCGCAGCCAGGCCTCCCGCTCCCGGCGTCTCGAGATCGCCGGCGACGGGCGGCTGCGGGTGCGGGCCGTGGACGCCCCCGACGACGATCCCCTGCGCCACTACGCGGCGGCGGTCGAGGAGGCCGGCTGGACGGTGCTCGGCAACGGCTCCCAGGTGACGCCGATGGCGGGCGACCTGGCCGCCGGCGACCCCTTCGCGGCGGCGCTGGCGCGGCACCGCTTCGAGCCCGACCCGCCGATCCACACGCCGCGCATCACGCTCGCCCAGCGGCAGGGCGAGCCCCATGCCCTGTTCGGATCGGCCCTGCGTGCCGAGCATCTGGACCGGCCCTGCTGGCTCGCGGTGGAGGTTCCCCTGCCCGAGGTGGGGGATGGCTATCTGCTGACCACCTACGCGGGGGGGCCGGCCCCGACCGCGCAGCGCAGCCTGCTCGACGGCGAGGTCGGGGCGGCCGGCCGGGGCGAGCTGGCCGACCTGATCTGGGACGCGCTCGACCCGGCGCTTCGGGTCGCGGTGGCGGTGCGGTCGCTGGCCGGACCGGCGGCATGGGAGATCCGCCAGAGCGATTAGCCGGAGTGCGAATCCCGGAGGTGATCGGCGATCCGGCCCAGGTCCTCGTCGCGGATCCGCGACTGGATCGCCTCCTGCTGCTCGGGGGTGAGCAGGTCCATGACCGCGTCCCAGGTCCGCTCGTCGGGGATGGTGAGCAGGACATCGCCGAGGCGCTCGCCGGTGAGGCTGCTGAGATACGTGAAGAGCGCCTCCGGGGTGAGGCGGCTGAGCCCGCCCGCCGACTCGACGGCCGGTGCCCGGCCCTGCCGGGTCAGCTTCCCGAGGAAGCCCTTGCCCTCCTCGGCGCGGGTCAGCCGGGAGAGGAAGCCCTTGCCCTCGCCGCCGCCGCTCTCCTCGCTCACGCCCCCAATTCTGCCGGGTCAGGAGGCCGGTGTCGGGCCTCGGTCAGCGGAGACGCGGGAAGGCGGGACGCACGGCCCCGAAGAGCGTTCCGCCGCCGAGCGTCCGGACGTGCACGGCCAGGCCCATCAGGCCCATGGCCAGGATCACCGCGACGATCCCCACCACCGAGACCAGCACCAGGATCGCGATCAGGGAGAGCCCGTCGCTCCGCTCCTCGGGCAACCGCTTTCCCACAGATTCAAGCATGCACCCGGGAAGGCCCCTACGCGATGGGTGAGCATGGGCGATATACAGCACAGCTCCGGCCGGGCGTGGGCGGATGTCCCGGCGCCGGATCTAGGGCTCGACCAGACCCTTGCGGACGGCGTAGAGCACGGCCTGGGAGCGGTCCACGATCTTCAGCTTGTCGTAGGTGTTGCTGACGTGGTTGCGGACCGTCTTCTCGCTGATCTTGAGGCGGTAGGCGATCTGCTTGTTGGCCATGCCCTCGGCGACGAGCTTGAGGATCTCGATCTCGCGCGGGGTCAGGCCGTCGTAGAACTCCTTGGGGGCGAGGGTGCCGGTGAGCATGTCCAGGACCCGGTTGGCGACGGCGGTCGCCATCACCCGTTCGCCGGAGACGACGGCCAGGATGCTGCTGACGATGGCGTCGGGCTCGGAGTCCTTGAGGACGTAGCCGCTGGCGCCGGCGCGGAGGGCCTGGATGAAGTGGTTCTCGGCGTCGAACGTGGTCAGGACCAGGATCTTGGTCTCGGGGAACTCGGTGGCGATCCGGCGGGTGGCGCCGACGCCGTCGAGGCCGGGCATCTTGAGGTCCATCAGAACGACGTCGGGATGCACCCTGGAGACGAGCTCGACGCCGGCCTCCCCGTCGGCCGCCTGGCCAACCACGCAGATCCGCTCGTCAGCCTCGAGAAGCTTGGCGAGCCCGGAGCGGAAGAGCGTCTGGTCATCGACGATGACGACGCGGGGGACGGCGACGACAGTATTCACAACAGTCTCTCCAAGGGGAAGGTGGCCTGAACCGTGGTGCCCTGGCCGGGCGCACTGACGACCACGAGATCGCCACCTACCAGAACTGCCCGCTCACGCATGCCGACGAGTCCGAACGCGCCCTGCTCGTTGATCCGCTCCCTGCCGTTCCCGTCATCGATGACGCGCAGCGTGGCCAGCCCCTCGCCGAGGGCGAGGATGACGCGCACGCTATGGGCGGCGCTGTGGTTGCGGACGTTGTGGAGCGCCTCCTCCACGATCCCCAACAGATCGCGGGCAGCGCGGGCCGCCAGGGCGGGCGGCCATATCTCGCCTCCGACCAGGGTCGACGTGATCCCGGTCCGGGTTTCGAATCCCTGCAGCATGGTGCTCAGGTTGTCGACGAAGCCGAGGACGTTGGGGGGCTCGCCGCGGAGCTCGTGGAGCATGCGCCTGAGGTCGGTGAGGACCTCGCGCGTCGACTCCTGGAAGACGGCGAGCTCCGTGCTCAGCTCGGGCTGCTCCTCACGACTGCGCTTCAGCTGCTCCATCTGAATGAGCATCGCGGTCAACCTGCTCGCCACACTGTCGTGCAGCTCGCGAGCCAGCCACCGACGAATCTCTCCCTGGTCCTCGGTCTCGTCCACGCCTCTGCTCTGCTCAACGCCGCCCGAGTGGAAAGGTTCCACGCCCGTGCGGACCAGATCCGTTCTGCTCTCGCTGACGGCTGTCACGAAGTTCCCTGGACCTCCCGGTGCTCTCGTTGAACGGCCCGATCGGGCGCTCCGTGCGCCCTTGCGGGGTTGCGCTGTATCTGTCATCGGCGTTTCAGAGTGGAGCGAGAGCCGGATGCTACGATCCTTCCACGAGATTCCCAGGCTCGAATCGCTTTCAACTGCTAATTGTTCCTATAGTCTGTGGTTTTTGCAAGGACCTTTCCATGAGCACTCGGTCCCAGGGGAACCAGGACAAAGGTCCCATTGGCATACCAGGGTCTGGGCTGGCATGCTCCCGTGCAAAGATGTCGTGTCGAAGCGCAAGGGGGGAGGTCTGACCGTGCTTCCTATAGCACCGAGAAGCAAGCGCCAAGAGGCGTTCTATCGCACGCTGATTCCCGCGCTGGTCTTGGTCAATCTTGGCCTCGGCGTGTTCAACCTCGCCGTATCCGCTCAGCCGCACCATTTCCTCACCTGGGCGCTGCTCGCCCTGGGAGCCTTCTCCTGCGTCCTGGCCGGATGGCTGTGGGGCGCCTGGTGGCTTCGCTGCAGGTGGACCCAGGCGGTGAACCGACAGATCGAGTTCTTCGACCGTCTGGTGTCGGCCGTGCTCGGATGGACCGAGGAGGTATCCACCTCCAAGGACGCCCTGTACCGCCTCAAGCGCCGCATCGACCGCGTCGTCTCCAACTCCTGAGTCCTCTTTCCCCCGCAGCGCCTTCGCGCTTCCTGGGGTCTCCGCGCGCCTCCAACCTCTCCCTCTGAGAGAGAGGCGCCACCCCGGGGGTAGTCGGGGTGGCGCCAACAGGGGGATCCGTTGGAGGGTTGGGGCGACCCTCCTGTCCAGTACAACGCGTCACCTGCCAAAAGAGATTCGGGTTTTTCTCGCACTCCCCTGATCCCGCCCGCGAAACTCTTCTGATGCCCCGCTCCACCGCCGTCTTCGTCTGCCGGGAATGCGGCGGCGAATCCCTGCGCTGGCAGGGTCAGTGCCCCCACTGCCGAGCCTGGAACTCGCTCGAGGAGTTCGTCCTGCCGAAGGGGAGGAAGGGTCGCGCCGAGCCCTCCGGCAGGCAGCGGGCGATCCCCATCGCCGAGGTCGACGCCGGCGAGTCCTCGCGGCTGGTGCTGGCCTGGGGCGAGCTCAACCGGGTGCTCGGCGGCGGTGTCGTCCCCGGCAGCCTGGTCCTGCTCGGCGGCGAGCCCGGCGTCGGCAAGTCGACCCTGCTCCTCCACCTGGCCGTGCAGGCCACGTCGGGCGACGCGCCCGTCCTCTATATCAGCGCCGAGGAGTCGCCCTCCCAGGTGGCCCTGCGGGCGAGGCGGATGGACGCGCTCGCCCCCGGCCTGCTGCTGCTCTCCGAGACCGATCTGGAGGGCGTCATCGCGGCCATCGAGCGGGAGCGCCCCGGCGTGGTCATCGTCGACTCCGTCCAGACCGTCCAGGACCCGGCGCTGGAGGCGGCCGCGGGCAGCGTCAGCCAGGTCCGCGAGGTCGCCTCCCGGCTGATGCGGCTGGCCAAGTCCTCGGGGGTCACCGTCTTCCTGGTCGGCCACGTGACCAAGGAGGGCGCGATCGCCGGTCCGCGGGTGTTGGAGCACCTGGTCGACACCGTCCTCTATCTGGAGGGTGACCGGCACCAGGAGATCCGGATCCTGCGGGCGACCAAGAACCGCTTCGGCTCGGCCGAGGAGATCGGCCTGCTGGCGATGGGCGAGAACGGGCTGGAGGAGGTCGTCGATCCCGGCGCGCTGCTCCTCGGCGAGGCGCCGCCGGCGCCGGGGACCGCCGTCCTCGCCTCGCTCGAGGGCAGCCGGCCGCTGCTGATCGAGCTGCAGGGCCTGGTCGTCCAGGGCGGCCCCATGCCCCGGCGCTCCGCCAACGGCGTCGACCTCAACCGCCTGCACATGCTGATCGCGGTGCTGCAGAAGCGCGCCGGGCAGGCGCTCGGCGACAAGGACGTCTTCGTCAACGTCGCCGGCGGCATGCGGGTGACCGAGCCGGCGGCCGACCTCGGCCTCGCCCTGGCCATCGCCGGCAGCGCCATGAACCGGGTCCTGCCCGAGCGCACCGTGGTCATGGGCGAGATCGGGCTGACCGGCGACGTGCGCCGCGTGCCCCGGCTTGACCGGCGCCTGCAGGAGGCCGCCCGCCGCGGCTTCACCACCGCCGTCGTCCCCGCCGGCGTCTCCGGTCCGCCCGGTCTGAGGCTGGTCGAGGTCTCCGAGCTCGGGGCGGCGCTCCGCCTGCTGGAGCCGGCGGCCGCCGCCACCGCCCCCAGGTAGGATGGTGGCCGCCATGCGGATCCGAGTGGGACTGGGACAGGACGCGCACACGCTGGTCGAGGGCCGTCCTCTGATCATCGGCGGGATCGGGATCGAGCACGCCAGGGGCCTTCGCGGCCACTCCGACGCCGACGTCCTCACCCACGCCGTGATCGACGCCCTGCTCGGCGCCGCCAACCTGGGCACCATCGGCGAGCACTTCCCCGACACCGACGATCGCTACCGCGGCGTCTCCTCGCTGGAGCTGCTCGACGCGACCCGGGACATGATCGACGAGGCCGGCTGGCGGGTCGGCAACATCGACGGCGTGATCACCGCCCAGGCGCCGCGGATGCGCGACCATCTGCGGCCGATGGCGCGGACCCTGGCCCAGCGCCTGGGCGTCAGCGACGACAGCGTCTCGGTCAAGGCGACCTCGCCCGAGGGGGTGGGGGCGCTGGGCAGGGGCGAGTCCATCGCCGCCTCGGTGGTGGCCCTGCTGCTCGCCGACGACGGCCGGACCGAGGAGGGATGACGTGCGCCTGTTCAACACTCTGACGCGAACGCTGGAGGACTTCCAGCCGCTCGAGCCGGGAGTTGTGCGCATGTACACCTGCGGACCGACGGTGTGGAACTACCAGCACCTCGGCAACTACCGCACCTACCTGCTCTTCGACCTGCTCCGCCGCCACCTTGAGGTGAGCGGCTACCGCGTCGAGCAGGTCATGAACATCACCGACGTCGACGACCGCATCATCAAGCGCTCCGCCGAGGAGGGGGTGTCCATCGGCGAGTACACGGCCCCCTGGGAGCGGATCTTCCGCGAGGGCCTGGCGGCGCTGCGGGCGGAGCCGGCGGAGCACTACCCGCATGCCACCGAGTACATCCGCGGGATGATCGACATGGTCGAGGACCTGATCGAGAAGGGCCACGCCTACCGCTCCGACGACGGCATCTACTACCGGATCTCCAGCTTCCCCGCCTACGGCTCGCTCGCCCATCTCGACCGGGCCGGAATGCGGCCGACGGCGCGCGTCGCCAACGACGACTACGACAAGGAGTCGGCGGCCGACTTCGCGCTCTGGAAGTTCGCCCAGCCGGTCGACGAGCAGGTGGGCGCGGCCTGGGACGCCCCCTTCGGAAGGGGCCGCCCGGGCTGGCACCTCGAGTGCTCGACGATGTCGATGCACTTCCTCGGTCAGACCCTGGACATCCACGGCGGCGGCATCGACCTGCTCTTCCCCCACCACGAGAACGAGATCGCCCAGTCGGAGGGGGTCACCGGCCATCCCTTCTCCCGCTTCTGGGTGCACGGCCAGTTCCTCACCGACCAGGTCGGGGAGAAGATGGCCAAGCGGCTGGGCAACGTGGTCAGCCTGGAGGACCTGCTGCAGCAGTTCGACCCCAGCGCCGTCCGCCTCTTCCTGACCGCGACCGCCCACTACCGCAGCCGGCTCGACGTGACCGAGGAGGGGCTGCACGGCGCCGGGGAGCAGGTGCGGCGGCTGCGCGAGCTGCGCGGCCGGCTGGTCGACCTGGAGCCCTCGGCCGTCGCCGACGCCGCCCTGGCCGAGCGGGCCGAGGCGGCGCGGAGAGGCTACCGGGAGGCTCTCGACGACGACCTCAACCTGGCCCAGGGCCTGGGCCAGGTCATGGCCCTGATCCGGGAGGCGAACACGGCCCTCGACGCCGGTGCCGTCGGCGAGGGCGCCCGAGAGGCGCTGCTCCATGTGCTCGCGGACGTGGACCGGCACCTGGACGTGCTCACCGGCGAGGAGACGGAGCTCGAGGCCGAGATCCAGGAGCAGGTCGACCGGCGGGAGGAGGCGCGGCGGAATCGCGACTACGCGACCGCCGACCGCATCCGGCAGGAGCTGGCCGATCGCGGGATCCTGCTCGAGGACACCGCACAGGGGGTCAGGTGGCGCCGCCAGGGCGTCCAGCTCTGAGGGGCGGCGGGCGGGGCCGGGGGCCGCAGGGGCCGCCCGCCGAGGAGCTGGTCTACGGTCGCAACGCCGTCCTCGAGGCGGCGCGGGCCGGCCGCCTGCGCCGGGCCATGGTCGCTCGGGGCGTGACGCGCGACCCCCGCATCGAGGAGATCGCCAGCCTGGTCTCGGTCGAGGAGGTCCCGCCCGAGCGTCTCGACGCACTCGCCTCCGGGGTCCACCAGGGGGTCGTGGGCCGGCTCATGCCCCGCGCCTTCCTGCCCCTGCGCCAACTGCTGGCGACCAGGCCGACGCTGCTCGTCGCCCTCGACGGGATCGAGGATCCGCGCAACCTGGGCGCCATCCTCCGCTGCGCCGAGGCGATGGGCGCCGACGGCGCGATCATGCCCGAGCGCCGCTCGGCGCCGATCACGCCGGTGGCGGTCAAGGCCAGCTCCGGAGCGACCGAGCTGCTGCCGCTGTGCCGCGTCTCCGGCGTCGCCGCCGCGCTGCTCGAGATCCGCAAGGCGGGGATCTGGTGCGTCGGCCTCGACGCCAAGGGCGAGCAGCCGGCCTGGGGCTTCGACCTCACCCTCCCCGTCTGCCTGGTCGTCGGCGGAGAGGGCAAGGGACTGCAGCGTCTGGTCGCCGAGCGCTGTGACGCGCTGGTGCGTCTGCCCCTCTCGGGACGGGTGCGCAGCCTGAACGCGGCCGCCGCCACCGCCGCGGCACTCTATGAGGTCGTTCGCCAGCGCATCGGTGGGGACGCCCAGACTACACTCTGACCGGCATGTTCGAGAGTTCAACCAGAAGGGGGGAGAGGGCGTGAGGCACACTCGAATCGTCTGCACGCTCGGACCCTCCAGCTGCACGCCCAGCGTGCTACGTCGCATGGTCGCAGCGGGCATGGACGTCGCGCGCTTCAACTTCTCCCACGGTGACGAGGCGAGTCAGCGGTCGGCCGTCGAGGCGGTGCGCATGGTGGCCGCCGCCACCGGCCGCCACATCGCTCTCATGCAGGACCTGCAGGGACCCAAGATCCGGACCGGAAAGCTGCGCCAGCCGCTGGTCCGCCTCGCCCGCGGCAAGCGCGTCACCCTGACCAGCCGGCCGGTGGTCGGCGACGAGAGCCTGATCTGCATCAGCCATGTCGAGGTCGTCAGCGCCCTCCGTCCCCGCGACCGGGTGCTGCTGGCCGACGGCCAGATCGAGCTCCGGGTCCAGTCGACCGGCGGCGAGGACGTCGAGTGCACGATCGTCCAGGGCGGGCTGCTCGGCGAGCGCAAGGGCGTCGCCGTGCCCGGCCGCTCCCTCGACCTCCCGGCCTTCACCGAGAAGGACCTCCGCGACCTCCGCCTCGGCGCCGAGCTCAAGTTCGACTACACCGCCCTGTCCTTCGTGCGCAACGCCGAGGACGTCAGGGCCTGCCGGCGGGCGATGGCCGAGTGCGGCGTCAACAACCCGGTGATCGCGAAGCTGGAGCGGGCCGAGGCCCTGCACCACGTCAACGAGATCCTGGCCTCGGTCGACGCGGTGATGGTCGCCCGCGGCGACCTCGGCGTCGAGCTCTCGCTGGGCGAGGTGCCGGCGGCGCAGAAGGACATCATCGACCGGGCCAACCGCATGGGCGTGCCCGCGATCACGGCCACCGAGATGCTGGAGTCGATGGTGACCAGCAACCGGCCGACCCGGGCCGAGGCCTCCGACGTCGCCAACGCCATCTGGGACGGGACCGACGCGGTCATGCTCTCCCAGGAGACGTCGACCGGCGCCCACCCGGTGGAGGCGGTCCAGGCCATGGCCAGGATCTGCATGGCCGCGGAGCACCACCCCTCCTATCAGCGCGAGCGGCCGGTCTGGCAGGACCGGGGCTCGACCGCCGGCGCCATGGCCCACGCCGCGGCGACGGTGGCCGGCGAGGTCAAGGCCAAGGCCGTGATCGCCTTCACCGAGTCGGGCATGACCGCCCGCCAGGTGAGCAAGGCCCATCCCCAGGTCCCGATCGTCGCCGCCAGCCCGCACGCCAACGTGCTGCGTCTGACCGCACTCTTCTCCGGGGTCCTGCCCCTGCAGGTCGAACACGGTGGCGACACCGACACCATGATCGACAACGCGACCAGGGCCGCCTGCGCGACCGGTCTGGTCCGGCGCGGGGACCGGGTGGTGCTCGTCGCCGGTGTTCCCGTCGGCGAGCCCGGTCAGACCAACCTGGTCAAGGTCAGCACCATACCCTGAGCCGCGCATCGGCCAGCGCCCAGCCGTTACCCTCGGTGGGGTGACCGACCCGAACACTGCGATCGAGCGGGTGCTGGCCGTGGCCGCGCACCCCGATGACACCGAGTTCGGCTTCGGCGGGACGGTGGCCAAGCTCGTCGCCGACGGTGCCAGCGTCACCTACGTGGTCTGCACCGACGGGTCGCAGGGCGGTGAGGACCCGTCGGTGCCGGACGAGGAGCTGACGGCGATCCGCTACCGCGAGCAGCAGGCGGCGGCCGAGGTGTTGGGCGTCGGCGAGGTGCGCTTCCTCGGGTACCCCGACGGCCACCTCCAGGTCGACCTCGAGTTCCGGCGGAGGATCGTGGCCGAGATCCGCCGGGCCAGGCCCGACCTGATCCTCACCCATTCGCCGCACCGCCGGCTGACCATGCCGATGGGCGTCTCCCACCCCGACCACCTGGCCGTGGGGGAGACCACGCTCCAGGCCGTCTACCCCGACGCTCGCAACCCGCGCGCCTTCCGCGACCTGCTCAGCCAGGGTCTGGAGCCGCACCGGGTCAGGGAGATCTGGATGCCGGCGGGGGGCGACGGTGACCACGTCGTCGACATCACCGACCACGTCGAGAAGAAGATCGACGCCGTCTACTGCCACGCCAGCCAGCTCGGCGCGCGGGCGAACCAGAATGGCCACGGGGATTGGATCCGTGAACGCGCTCGACGCAACGGCGAGCGGTTCGGAGTGGAGTATGCGGAGGTCTTCGAGCGACTGGCCGTCGGGTGAGCCTGGGCGCGAACAGAGACGGCCCTCGGCGCGTTTGAGGGGTATGGCACGGAGGGTGAGAGCCCGTTCGCTACCGGTGTGGGCGGCGCTGCTTGGCGCGCTGGTCGCGCCGCTTCTGGCCGCCTGCTCGACCGCCGACGTGCCCTTGCTGACGTCCTCGGCGAGCGATCTCGCGGGCAATGCCGTCAGCCTTCTCCGCTCGCACCCGGTGATGGAGGTCAAGGGCCGCTTCACCGACGCCCGGTCGAACTACCAGGTCAGCCTGCTCGAGCGTCCCTCGACCGGTGCCGCCCAGGGATCCGGCTTCTACGACGACGCGCCCTTCCAGTACCGCCAGGCGAAGGGCGTCGCCTACATCCAGGGAAGCCAGTTCTGGCAGAGCGTCTACACCTCCGCCGACAAGCGCCTCCGCGCCAAGGGCTACGGGCAGGGCTGGGTGCGCACCGACGACATCACCGTCGACCAGCCCCTGCTCGCCCTCAACGAGGTCGACCGGCTGGCGGCGGGCCTGACCCAGCACCGGAGCCGGCTGCGCCGGGGTGGGACCATCGCGGTCGGAGGCGGTGAGGCGGTCGCCCTGGTCGACGGGGCCACCACCTACTACGTGACCCAGACCGGTCCGACCCAGCTGGTCGGCATCGCGAGCAGCGGCCAGGGGCGGGTGCCGGGGGCGGGCACGACCCAGACCCGGATCGTCATCAGCTATCCCCGGGTGCCACTCCAGGTCGACGCCCCCCAGCACTACGTCGATCCCGCCAGGCCGGCGACGCTGCCCGCCCTCTACCAGGTCGAGGGGGTCCAGAACCAGAGCTTCGGCAGCCCCTCCTGCGACCAGAACTCGTGCACCTTCAACATCACCGTGCTCAACCAGACCGGTCCCCCGGCCCAGCCCGCGTCGGTGACGCTGCAGATTCTCAAGAGCCAGGACTCGAGTCCGCAGAACCTGATCGGGAGCTGCGCCGCCACCATCCCGGCCACGATCGGGACAGGACAGCAGGGCGTGACCTCATGCCAGGTCAGCGGCACCGGCTGGAGCAGTTGGGTGAACAGCGGCGCCAACAGCTACTACTACCAGACGCCCCTGCACAACCCGCCCTACACGACCTGACCGGCGGCCGGGGCGTCCTCAGCGGCGGATGTCGGAGAGCGTGCTCCAGACGTCGAGCTTGGTCCTGACCCGTCGAACGACCTCGTCGACGAACTCGGTGGTGCCCGAGTGCCCGCCCAGGTCGGGGGTCCGGACGCCGTCCGAGACGGCCTCCAGCGTCGCCTCGTAGATGCTCCGCGCGGCGGTGTGGAGGACCGGTGGGGCGGTGTAGTTGAGGACGGCCGCCACGGCCAGCATCATCGCCATCGGGTTGGCCACGTCGCGGCCCTCCAGGGCCGGCGCGGTGCCGTGCGGCGCCTCGCTCATGGCGACCGTGACCCGGGCCTCCTCGTCGAAGGCGAGCAGGATCGACTCGGCGCCGGCGATGGTGCCGAACATCTGCATGACCAGGTCGCTGAGGTTGTCGCCGTCGCGGTTCATGGCCGGGATCACCAGGGGCTCGCCGCTGGTGGCCAGGAGGAGGGCGTAGGTCGCGTCGATCAGCTGCGGGTCGTAGCCGACGTCGGGGTTGGCCGCCGCCGCACCGTCCATCTCCTCCTTGAACATCCCCTCGTAGACGGGGCTGACCGTGAACTTGGGGCCGCCGAAGACCTTGGCCCCCATCCGGCGCGCGTGGCGGAAGGCGTATTCGGCGACGAATCGGCAGGTGCGCCGGCTGACCTTCTCGGTGCGGTAGGCCCACTCGTCCAGACCCTCGCCCTCACGCCACTCCTCGGCGCCGTAGGCGTCGTCGACCGCCATGCGGATGACGGAGATGGGCGAGTAGACGCCGGTGACCGGGCGGACCTGCGGGATGCGGCGACCGGTGCGGACGATGACCCTCCCGTCCACCTCCTTGCGAAGGATGGCGTTGGGGCTGCCCACATCGTCCCTGCCCTCCGGGGTGATGGTCGCCGCCTTGAGGCCGAGCCCGGTCCCGCGCATCGAGGACGCGGCGTCGAGGACGATCTGGTTGCGAGTCCTTCGACGCTCCGCGAGGGAGAGGTCGAAGTGCTCGAGCTCGATGCCGGTGCCGATCAGGGAGGGCTCAAGCAGGCGCAGAGCCTGCTGCAGGAGCTCCTCCCCGGTCTGGTCGCCGTGGAGGACGGTCAGGCGGGGCTGGGGGACGGATTCGGCCACGGCTGGCAATGGTAGCGAACCACCCACGGCGGCGTCCCCCGGCAGGTCGGGAGGGGGGCGCGCGGGCGTCATGTGCCCCTTCTCACCCGGTCACGGATTGCGGCGGGGCTCTGGTAGTATCTAGCCGACCTGGGCCGTGCTCAGGCCTTTTTACTCCTGCCCAGAAACCTGCCGGAGAACCATGGAAACGATCATCACGCTGCAATGCAGCGAGTGCAAGCGGCGGAACTACACCACCGCCAAGAACAAGCGGAACGATCCAGACCGCCTGGAGCTCAAGAAGTACTGCCGGTGGTGCCGGCAGCACACGCCGCACCGGGAGACCCGGTAGAGCCATGGCCACGTCGGTCCGGCCTCGCACGGGTGGTCGGCGCAGCGAGCCGGCCCCGCTCCGGTTCTTCCGTGAGGCGCTCGACGAGCTGCGGAAGGTCTCGTGGCCGACGATGTCCGAGCTCTACCGATACACGCTGGTGGTGATCGTCACCGTGGCCGTTCTGGCAGCGTTCATCGGTGCTCTGGACTGGGGCCTCCAGAAGCTGACCGCCAAGTTCATCTACGACAGCGTCGTCAACAGCTGAAGGGGACATGACCGAACACAGAGCCGAAGCCCTACCGCTCGCCGAGGAGGAGGCCCAGTGGTACGTGATCCACGCGTACTCGGGCCATGAGGACAAGGTCAAGAGCAACCTCCAGCGGCGCATCGAGTCGATGGACATGCAGGATCAGATCCTGGACGTCCTGGTGCCGATGGAGGATGAGATCGAGATCAAGGACGGCAAGCGCCGCCACGTCTCGAAGCGGATCTTCCCCGGCTACATCCTGGTCCGAATGCGGATGTCGGACGAGGCCTGGTACGTCGTCCGCAACACCCCGGGAGTGACCAGCTTCGTCGGCTCGGGGAACAAGCCGGTGCCTCTTCAGGAGAACGAGGTCCGGTCCATCCTCAAGCAGATGAAGCGGGAGGCCCCCAAGCTCCGTGTGGAGTACGAGGTGGGGGAGAACGTGCGCGTCGTCGACGGGCCGTTCACCGACTTCATGGGCAAGGTCGACGAGATCAACGCCGAGAAGGGCAAGCTCAAGGTCCTTGTCAACATGTTTGGCCGCGAGACCCCGGTGGAACTAGATCTGCTCCAGGTGGAGAAGGTCCGCTAGTCACCACCTGAGGAAGGCCAGAAGGAGACTCATGGGAAAGAAGAAGGTCCGCGCGCTCGTCAAGCTCGAGCTGAACGCGGGCAAGGCCACCGCTGCTCCACCGGTGGGTACCGCGCTCGGTCCCCACGGCGTGAACATCATGGACTTCTGCAAGCAGTACAACGATCGGACCTCTTCGCAGGTCGGCGAGGTGGTCCCGGCGGAGATCACGGTCTTCGAGGACCGCAGCTTCACCTTCGTGCTGAAGACGCCGCCGACGGTGTTCCTGCTCAAGAAGGCGGTCGGCGTGGACAAAGGCTCGGCCAAGCCCAACCGCGAGAAGGTGGGCAAGATCGATTACAGCCAGGTGGTCGAGATCGCCAAGCAGAAATCGCAGGACCTCAATGCGTTCGACCTCGACCAGGCCGTCCGCATGATCGAGGGCACTGCCCGTTCGATGGGGCTGGAAGTCGTTGGCAAAGAAGCACGGTAAGAAGTACGAGGAGGCGGTCGGCCGCCTCCAGGAAGCTCTGTCCGAGGACGGCATCGATGGCCTGACGCCGGTTCGCGCCTGCGACCTGGTCAAGTCGACCTCGACCGTGCGCTTCGACGCGACCGTCGAGGCGCACGTCCGCCTCGGCGTCGACCCCCGACACGCCGACCAGATGGTCCGGGGCTCGGTGTCCCTGCCCAACGGCACCGGCCGCGAGGTCAGGGTCGCCTGCTTCGTCACCGGCGACAAGGCGGCCGAGGCCCGCGAGGCGGGTGCTGACTTCGTCGGTGGGGACGACCTGGTGCAGCGCATCCAGGGCGGCTGGACCGATTTCGACGTGGCCGTCGCGACGCCGGACATGATGCCCAAGGTCGGTCCCCTGGGCCGGATCCTCGGCCCTCGGGGGCTGATGCCCAACCCCAAGGCCGGCACCGTCACCTTCGACGTGGGGCGAGCCGTGCGCGAGGTCAAGGGCGGCCGGGTCGAGTTCCGCACCGACCGCTGGGGCATCGTTCACGTGGTCATCGGCAAGGTGTCGTTCGACGCCGCGAAGCTCGAGCAGAACTTCTCAACCCTGATGGACACCCTGGTCCGCAACAAGCCGCAGGCGGCCAAGGGCCAGTACCTTCGATCGATCTACCTCAGCGCGACCATGGGCCCGTCGGTCCCGGTCGACGTCAAGGAGGCGGCCAGGCTCACCACCGCCTGAGACCGCGGCGGGGTGGGGCGCGGCCGCCGGGTCCCGCCACCCCGCCGTCGTATACTTGTCAAGTTCGCCCGAGACAGCGGGTGGCGCCTTGGTGCGCCTCAATATCCCGCCGAGGCGCACCTTGCGTGATGGAGGTCGGATACCTCCGTGCCCTGTGTGCACCTGGATGCTGGGGCGCGGAGGTTTCTTTATGGCCAGACCCGAGAAAGTCGAGCAGGTGGACCTGCTCACGGAGAAGCTGCGCGACGCCAAAGTCGCGGTGCTCACCGACTACCGCGGACTGACGGTCCAGCAGATGCAGGATCTGCGGGCCAAGCTGCGCGGCGCCCAGGTCGAGTTTCGCGTGGTCAAGAACACCCTGGCCCGGCGCGCGGTCGACGAGGCTGGGCGTGACGCGGCCCTGAAGGAGCTCTTCAAGGGCCCGGTGGCCCTGGCGCTGAGCTCCAGCGAGGATCTGGGCGCGCCGATCCGCGTGGTCAACGAGTTCAACCGGGCCAACCGGCTGCGCATCGCGATGACCGGCGGGATCGTCGAGGGCGAGGTCCTCGACGCCGATGGCGTCCAGGAGATCGCCGACCTTCCTCCGCGGGAGGTGCTCCTGGCTCAACTGCTGGGCACGCTGCAGACGCCGATCGGGCTCCTGGCCAGCGCGGTCCAGGCGCCGATGCGCGAGCTGGTCGGACTGCTCGAGGCGTACAAGGACAAGCTCGGAGGCGAGCCGGCCGAGGCCTGAGAGCCCGGCGGACGCTGAAGAGAGAATCAACTGGAGGCATACATGGCAGCCAAGGTCACCCCTGAGGATTTCGTCGAGGCGCTCGAGGAGTGGAGTGTTCGCGACGTCGTCAAGGCCGTGAAGGCGATCGAGGAGAAGTTCGACATCAAGGCGGCGGCGCCGGCGGCGGCCGCGGCCCCCGCTGCTGCTGCGGCGGTGGCTGAGCCCGAGGAGGAGGAGAAGACCGAGTTCACGGTCGTGCTCACCGCCTTCGGCGACAGCAAGATCAACGTCATCAAGGCGGTGCGCGAGCTCACCTCCCTCGGTCTCAAGGAGGCCAAGGACCTGGTCGACGGCGCTCCCAAGAACGTTCTCGAGAACGTCACCAAGGAGGAGTCCGAGAGCGCGGCCACCAAGCTCAAGGACGCCGGCGCGACCGTGGAGGTCAAGTAGCGTAACGAGACGCCGGTGACGGCTCTCAGGTCACGGGTGCGACAGGGCCCGGGGTGAGCGGCTTCGGCCGCGCCATTCCGGGCCATGCGCGCGTGGCCGGTCCAGTGTGGTAGGCTGGCGTTTCCTGTGCACGCGTGCCCGTCGTTTCGTGCTGCTCGCTCCCCGCGTGCCTCTGTGCCCTTTTCTCGAAGCCCCGTATCGCGTGCCCGGCGGGGAGCTGTTAGGAGTGTGCCTCTGTGAGTATCTCTGAGATGAAGTCTCCCGTGCGCCGGAACTTCGGGCGCATTCCCAACATCGTCGAGCTCGGGGACCTTACGGCGACCCAGACCGATTCTTTCCGCTGGTTCCTGAGCGACGGCCTTCGGGAGCTCTTCGACGAGATCAACCCCCTCACCGACTACTCCGGCAAGAACTACGAGCTCCGCTTCCTCGACTACGAGCTGGGGCAGCCCAAGTTCTCCCAGGAGGAGTGTCGCAACCGCGACGTGACCTACGCCGCGCCGCTGCGCGCGCGCACCCGTCTCATGGTCAAGGAGTCGGGTGAGATCAAGGAGTCCGAGGTCTACATGGGCGACTTCCCGCTCATGACCGCGGAGGGCACCTTCATCATCAACGGGACCGAGCGCGTGGTTGTCTCCCAGCTCGTCCGCTCGCCCGGCGTCTACTTCACCTCGACCGAGGACCCGGTTACCGGCCGACGCCTCTTCTCGGCCAAGCTGATCCCCAGCCGGGGCGCCTGGCTCGAGATCGAGACCTCGGCCAAGGACCTGATCACGGTCAAGATCGACCGCAAGCGGAAGCTTCCGGTGACCTCGCTGCTGCGCGCCCTGGAGCTGCCGCAGCTGCGGGCCGTGGAGGGCGACCGCGACGGCCAGCGCCGCGCCTTCGGCGAGCTGTTCGGGGACGTGGACAACGATCCCGACCATCCCTTCCTGGAGGCGACGCTGGACAAGGACCCGACGACGCGTGTCGACGAGGCCCTGCTCGAGCTCTACCGGCGCGTGCGCCCGGGCGATCCGCCGAGCGTGGACAACGCGAGGACGCTGCTGCAGGGGCTGTTCTTCAACC
>DATAXV010000177.1:0-38103 GCA_036272915.1 Candidatus Dormiibacterota bacterium | reverse complement strand
GTACGCAACTCCAGGTCCAGCCGCCGTCCACGGCCCAGCCGGTGAAGCGCGAGCTCACCCCGGAGGCCACGCCAGGTGCCTGCCGCCGAGGACGTGAAGATGGGCGTGGAACACGCTCTGACCGCTGTCCGGCCCGATGTTGAAAACGAGGCGATACCCGCTCCTGGCGACCCCCCGCTCCTCCGCGACCTGACGGGCCAGCTCGTACATGTCCCGCAGCAGGGTCCCATCCTCGATCGCGTGGACGTCATCGAGGTGCTCGCGGGGTATGACGAGGACGTGCACCGGCGCCTTCGGGTTCACGTCCTCGAACGCGATCACGCGCTCACCGGTGGCGACGATCGTGCTCGGGATCGATCCCTCGACTATGCCGCAGAAGATGCAGTCCGCCATGTGACCTCCTCGAGCTGGCCGGCACGCCGCCCCTCGGCAGGTGCGGAGACCTGGATGTAGTTCTCGCTCACGCCACGCATCCGCCCCTCATGGGGACGATCCCAGATCACCTGCAGCGTCCTGCCGTCGAAGCGCCGCATATAGTCCTGCTGGAGCCGATGTCCGAGCTCGATCGCGCGCCGGCTCCGCTCCTTGGCCTCGGCCACGGGGACCTGGTCCGTGTAGCGGGCGGCGGCGGTGCGAGGACGCGGGGAGAACCGGAAGACGTGCAGGTCCATGAAGCCGGACCGCTCGATGACCGACAGCGTCTGCTCGAAGTCCTCGGCCGACTCGCCGGGGAAGCCGACCATGATGTCGCCGGTCAGCGCGAGGTCCGGCCGCACCCGGTGCGCCCTCGCCACCGCCGCCTCGAAGCCGGCCAGATCGTACCGGCGCCGCATGCGGGCGAGGACTCGGTCCGACCCGGCCTGCAGCGGCAGGTGGAGGTGCGGGCAGACGCGGGGATCGGAGAAGAGCTCCGCCACCTCCTCGGTCACGTGGGAGGGGTCTATCGAGCTCAGCCGGATCCGGGCCGGCTCGGCGGCGGCGAGGAGCCTCTCGACCAGCGGGGCGATGCCGCCGCGGTAGGAGCCCAGATCGATCCCGCTGAGCACGATCTCGCGGTAGCCCGCCGCGGCCGCCGCCCGGGCCCTGCTCTCCAGATAGGGCAGGACGCGGGAGATCGAGCGGCCTCGCGTCTGCCAGACGATGCAGAAGGTGCAGCGGTTGTCGCAACCGTCCTGAACCTTGAGCACGTAGCGGGAGCGGCGCACGCCGGGCGGGTCGATCGCGGCGTCCACCCCCACCGGCGACTGCTTCCAGGCGTTGGCGACGACGAGGTCGGCGCCAAGGGTCTCGCCGGGGTGGGCGTCGACGAAGCAGCCCATCAGGATCAGGGCCGCCTCCGGGTGCTCGCGGCGCGCCCTGGCCACCGCCTTCCGGGTGTCTCGATCGGCGGCGGTGGTGACCGTGCAGGAGTTGACGACGACGAAGTTGTCGGCGTCCTTGAGCAGCGCCGCCATCTCGTCGGTCTCCGCCGCGTTGGTCCTGCAGCCCAGGTTCACCAGGGTCCCGGTCATACCGGAACCCACGGTAGCAGCGGTCAGGCGGGACCCGCGGCGTCGGGTCTGGTGCCGACCGAGATGACCTGCAGGAGGAGCTCAGCGATGGCGTCGTGGCCGGCGTCGTTAGGGTGGAACCAGTCGCTGGTGCCGAGGTAGGTGGCGGCCCCGGCCGGGCCGTGGTTCCCCGTCTGCTCGTAGAAGGGCGACAGGTCGACGTAGTCGCCCCTGGCGATATGGCAAGACGATTGGATGACGGTGTCGTACATCCCCGCCGTCGCCCCCGTGCGGTTCACCTCGGCGGGGTTGCTCCAGGTGCCCAAGCAGTAGAGGTTGGCCTGAGGCGCGGCCCGCCGCAGGGCCCAGAGGATCGTGTCGTACGCGGCCTGGAAGGAGGAGAGCGGCACCGAGTCGCCATAGTCGTTCGTCCCGAGCTCGACGACGATGTCGTCGCTGGGGATGCCCAGCCGCCACTGCGACGCGTCCACGGCCGTGACCCCGGCCTTGGCGATCAGCGTGGTGCTGACGCTGAGGCCTCTGCGGTCGAGGCCCTGCTGGAGGAGGGTGACGTAGGAGGCGCCCAGGTCAGAGGCGTAGTAGCCGACGCTGAGGCTGTCGCCGACGACGAGAAGCCGAACCGGCCGCGCCGCGGGCTGCGGTGCCGCGACCATGCGCTCGGCCCCGGTCCCGCAGCCGGCGAGCAGCGGGATGACGAGGCAGATGACCAGGAGCCGGCGCACGACGGCTACGACTATAGGCAGGGGAGCCGGAACGTTTCCACCCGGCCGCCGCCGGCGCCGCTCGCGACGGCTGCGATGATGGGGCGATGGAGACAGAAATCGTCGGAGGCCCCCGACGCCTCTACCTCTTCCAGGTCGGGGCGGGGGAGCTGCCGCGGGAGGATGCCGAGCCGCTACAGATGTCGGTCGGCTGCTACCTGGTCCAGACCGACGACCACAACGTCCTGATCGACAGCGGCACCCCTGGCGACGTCGAGATGCCGGGTCCGTTCGCGACCGAGGACAGCGGCGACGTGATCGAGCACCTCGCCTCCATCGGCCTGCAGCCGGATGACATCGACATCGTCGTGTCCAGCCACCTCGACGTCGACCACATCGGCCACCACGACGACTTCCCGGCGGCGGAGCATGTCATTCAGCGCTCCCAGTACGAGCGTGCTCGCGCCGGCCACCCGCGCTTCGAGCGGGGGCGCTCGCACTGGGACCATCCATCGCTGCGCTACCGCCAGGTCGAGGGCGATTCCGAGCTGCTCCCAGGCCTCGAGCTGATCCAGACCGACGGCCACACGGTCGGACACCAGTCGGTGCTGGTCCGGCTGCCGAACACCGGCCCGGTCCTGCTCGCGATCGATGCCGTCGCCATGGGCAGCCAGTTCACCCCCGACCGGACCCAGTCGCCGGTGGACGAGGATCTGGAGACGGCCATCGCCAGCACCCGGCGGCTCCTCGGGCTGGTCGAGCGGGAGCAGGTCGGCCTCACCGTCTTCCACCACGACGGCGCGCAGTGGGCGACTCTCCGACTGGCCCCCGAGTACTACGACTGACCGCGCTCAGTCGAGGGTGAGCACCGCCATGAAGGCCTCCTGAGGGATCTCGATCGCGCCGACGCGCTTCATCCGCTGCTTGCCCTGCTTCTGCTTCTCGAGCAGCTTGCGCTTGCGGGTGATGTCGCCCCCGTAGCACTTGGCGAGGACGTCCTTGCGCATCGCCGGGATCGTCTCCCGGGCCAGGATCCGGCCGCCGATCGCGGCCTGCAGGGGCACCTCGAACATCTGGCGCGGGATCAGCTCCTTCAGCTTCTCGATCAGCCGCCGCCCCTGCTGCCTGGCGCCGGACCGCTCGACGATCATCGAGAGCGCATCGAGCGGCTCGCCGGCGACGAGGACGTCGAGCTTGACCAGATCGCCGGGGCGGAACCCGATCAGCTCGTAATCCATCGAGGCGTAGCCGCGAGACCGCGACTTGAGCTGGTCGTAGAAGTCGTGAATGATCTCGGCCAGCGGCAGCTCGTACTCGAGCAGCACGCGCTCGCCGACCTGGTGCTCGAGCTTCTTGAAGACCCCGCGCCGCCCCTGGCAGAGCTCCATCATCGGCCCGACCAGGTTGGCGGGGACGATGATCGAGGCCCGCACGAAGGGCTCGGCGATGTTCTCGATCGCCGTCGGGTCCGGAAGCGAGGACGGGTTGTCGACGGTGTGGACCTCGCCGGAGTGCATGTGCACCTCGTACTCGACGGTCGGCGCGGTCGTGATCAGCTCCAGCTGGAACTCGCGCTCCAGCCGCTCCTGCACGATCTCCATGTGGAGCAGGCCGAGGAAGCCGCAGCGGAATCCGAAGCCCAAGGCGGCCGAGCTCTCCGGCTCCCAGACCAGGGCGGCATCGTTGAGCGAGTAGCGGTCGAGCGCCTCCTTGAGGTCCTCGTACTCGTCGGCGTTGGCGGGGAAGATGCCGGCGAAGACCATCGGCTTCGCCGCCCGGTAGCCGTGCAGCGGCTCGGGAGCGCCGTGCGGCTCCGAGGTGACGGTGTCGCCGACGCGCGCGTCGGCCAGCTGCTTGATCGCCGCCGTGAAGTAGCCGACCTCGCCGGCCTCGAGGGCATCGCCCTTCTCCCGGCCGGGATGGAACCAGCCGACCTCATCGATCTCGTGGACCTTGCCCGTGTTCATCATCCGAACCCGCATGCCGGGCGCGATGCGGCCGTCCACGACTCGGACGTAGACGACGACCCCCTGGTAGGAGTCGTAGCTCGAGTCGAAGATCAGAGCCCGCAGTGGCGCGGTCTCCTCACCGCCGGGGGACGGTATCTCACGGACGATCGCCTCGAGGATCTCGTCGGTCCCGATGCCCTGCTTGGCCGAGGCGAAGATCACCTTGTCGCCGGGAATCCCGGTCACCTCGACGATCTCCTCGGCGACCAGCTCGGGCTGGGCTGCGTCGAGATCGATCTTGTTGACAACGGGGACCAGCTCCAGGCCGGCCTCCACCGCCTGGTAGAGGGTCGCCAGCGTCTGGGCCTCGATGCCCTGCGCGGCGTCGACGACGAGGATCGCGCCCTCGCAGGCGGCCAGCGATCGTGAGACCTCGTAGGAGAAGTCGACGTGACCGGGCGTGTCGATGAGGTTGAGCTCGTAGGTCTGGCCGTCCGCGGCCGGGTAGTTCATGCGGACCGCCTGCAGCTTGATGGTGATGCCACGCTCCCGCTCCAGCTCGAGGGTGTCGAGCACCTGGGCCGTCATCTGGCGGTGGCTGACGGCCCCGGTCCGCTCCAGCAGTCGATCGGCAAGCGTGGACTTACCGTGATCGATGTGGGCGATGATGCAGAAGTTGCGAATCTGGGCGCGTGGCACCGCGCTCATCCTATCGGCGTCCTTCCGGCGAATGCTGGGGAGCGACGTGCCCCCCACCGCTCCTGATTGAACCGGAGCTCCCCGGAGGATTGGTATGGAGTTCCGGGCCACGGTCATTCCGCCGGGGAACGCCCTCGGGATCGAGGTCGCAGGAGTTCGTCGACGGCGTCGGCAGGGCGGACGGCCACCGGTGGTCGTCACCATCGACGGCCACACCTGGCGGACCAGGGTCGCCGCGATGCGCGGCCAGCTCCTCATCGGCATCAACGGGGCCAACCGTGCCGCGAGCCGAATCGACGCGCGCGAGGAGATCGTCGTCCACCTCGAGCTGGATGACCAGCCCCGCCAGGTGGAGGCGCCCGCCGACCTCGCCGCCATGCTCGACACCGAACCCGACCTGCGGAGCGCATACGACTGGATGCCCTTCGGCTTGAAGCGAAAGCGTTGATCGCCGGGTCCTGGGGGCACGCAGCCGGAGCTCCCGTGGCCGCGGCCTCCACGCCCCGGAGGTCCCTCGCGGTAACGCGGCACCCGGTGGAGCGCCAACCGGATCGACAACCAGGTGCGGGATGCGTGAGTTGCGGCGGTCTTCCGGGCTTGGCTACACTCCATCCTCACGTGCAGGCGTCGAGAGGAGGGCCGTTGGGCGAGATGAGGCAGGCTGACGGGGACTCCTGGCCGGAGCTCGAGGCCAGACTCCCTCGTTCTCCCTATCGCGCCGTGCGCATCGTGCTGGACCGCGTCCTCGCCCTGCTGCTCTGCGTCTGCCTGTCACTACTCGTCGCCGCGATCGCGGTCGCGATACGCCTCGACTCCCGGGGGCCGATCCTCTTCCGCCAGGCGAGGGGCGGCCTCAAGGCGAAGCCCTTCACCATCCTCAAGTTCCGGACCATGAGCGTCGACTCGCCCGTGTATGGCCGCAAGCCGAGTGACGACGACCCCCGCATCACCCCGCTGGGAGCGGTGCTGCGCCGCACCGGCCTCGACGAGCTCCCACAGCTGCTGAACGTGATCCGGGGCGAGATGAGCCTAATCGGGCCGCGGCCGGAGCAGTACCTGCTCCTGAGCCGGTTCGAGCCCTGGATGCATGAGCGCCACCTGATCCGCCCCGGCCTCACCGGATGGTGGCAGGTGCACCATCGCACCGGAACGCCCATCTACGAGGACGTGGAGAAGGACATCTACTACGTCCGCAACCAGGGTCCCTGGCTGGACCTTCAGATCCTCGTCCGCACCGTGCACGTGCTGATCAGCGGTCTGCGCGGCCACGGCCGCGGCCGAGGCCTGACCGGGATCGAGTCGGACACCGCCTAAGGGCGGCCGACCGCTCGCGCCAGGCGATGCGGATCCTGCTCGTCAACAAGTACTGGCGTCGCTTCGGCGGCGTCGAGCGGTACGTCATGGACGCGCGCCGGGCGTTCGAGGAGCTCGGTCACGAGGTGGTGCCGTTCGCCATGGACGAGGAGGAGACCGAGCCCACCCCGTACCGGCGCTACTTCGTCCCCGGCGTCGAGATGCGCGGCGGGTCCCCCACCGGCCGGGCGCGCGCCGCCGGGCGGGCGGTCGCCGGGCTGGCCACGATCGACCGCCTGAGGCGGCTCCTGGACGAGGTGCGCATCGACGCCGCGCACGTGGTCCACGCCTACCACCAACTGGGCACCACCTTCCTTCACACCCTGCACGGCAGGGGGATCCCGATCGTGCTCAGCGTCCACGACTACAAGCTCGGCTGCCCCAACTACCGCCTCTTCGACGAGCGCCGGAACCAGGTCTGCACCATCTGCCTCGACCGGCCGCACGCCTGGCTCTGGGCACCTGCCACCAGGGCCTGCTGGGATTCCTCTCACCTGGCCGGCGCCGTGCTCAGCGCGGAGGCGGTCGTCTCGCGAGGATGGGGCACCTACCGGCGGTGTGTCGGCGCGACTGTCGTCCTCAACCAGCTCCAGCGTCGCGCCGCCGAGGCCGCCGGCATCGCCCCCGACCGGATCCACACCGTGCCCAACTTCCACCTCCTCGGCGATCCGCCCTCCGAATCGAGGGAGGGCCACGTGCTCTTCGTCGGCCGGCTGGTGCCGGAGAAGGGCGTTGACGTGCTGATCCGCGCCTGCGCGGCGGCGGGGCTGCCGCTGCGGGTGGTGGGTGACGGCCGCTCCCGGCCCGCCCTCGAGGGCCTGGCCGCGGACCTGGGCGCGGAGGTCCTGTTCGCCGGCGCGCGGTCGCCTGCGGAGGTCAGGAGCGAGATGGAGAGGGCGGCCGCACTTGCGGTGCCGTCGATCTGGCCCGAGGTGTGGCCCTTCGTCGTGCTCGAGGCGTGGGACGCCGGGCTGCCCGTCGTCGGGGCTGACATCGGCGGCATCCCCGAGCAGCTGGGCCGGGACCGGGGCCTGCTCTGCCCGAGCGCGGATGTATCCGCATGGGCCAACATGCTCCGACAGGTGACCCGGGATGACCCCGGCCTGGGCCGTCGCCTGGCGGCGGCGGCGCGGGCCTACGCGAGTGCGGAGCTGACCGAGGAGCGCTGGGTGGAGCGGATGCGGGCGGTGTATGGGACCGTCGGGGTTCGGCTGTGACGCCGGTGGACCGGCGCTGATGCTCGCCATCTTTCCGGGGGCCGCGCCCCTGTATCCCGACCTGTCGAGGCGGATGCGGGAGTGGACCGAGGAGCGTCGCACCCTCACCGCGGCGCTGATCGGGCTGGCCGGTCTGGTCCTGTTCGCCGGCGCCGTCCTCATCCTCTTCGGCGAACATCGCCTGGGACTGGCGCTCTGCGCCCTCGTGCTCGCTCCCGGGCTGGCGATCCTCTTCGCCGAGCAGCCCGTTCCCGTCTTTCTCGCCTTCTGGGTCTTCTCGGTGGTCAAGCAGACGCTGGCGGCGATGGCCGGCTCCGGTGCGGGGCTGACCGGCGGCGGGACCGAGCTCTCGCAGCTGATCCAGAGCGCGGACGACGCGATCATGCTGGTCTTCCTCATCGTCGTCCTCGGCCGGTGGCGCCGGCTCGCCGGCCGGGTCGAGTGGATGATCCTGGCGGCGGCCGCCGTCGTGCTGCTGTGCGGCGGACTCTCCGGGCTCGTCCTCCACGTCGGCGTGCGCCACCTGGTCGAGGGCGGCTGGCTCGAAGTCAAGCTCTGGATCTGGCTCCTCGTCTGCTGCCTGCTGCCCTGGCGGCGGCGCGACCTCGAGGACATCTGGCGGGTGACGATGGCGGTGGGCCTGGTGATCGTGGCCTTCGCCGTCATCGACACCTTCCTCCCGCACCAGCTGCGCTCGCTGCTGGGGACCGGCTACGTGCCCAACTCGGACTTCCGCCAGGGCTCGGCGGTGCAGTCGATCTTCACCGACCCCGGCAGCCTCTCGCTGATCTCGTCGGCGCTCTTCGCGGTCGCCTACGCCCGGCTCCTGCTGCGGCGGGGACGGACCGAGGCGGTCTACTGCGTCCTCTACCTGATCGCGACCCTGATGTCGGAGCGGGTCAAGGGCGTCGCCTGCGACGCGGCGGTCCTGGTCCTGCTGCCGCTTCTCGTCTACGGCGTCCGCCGCATCCCGCTCCGCGCGGTCGCGGCGGGAGCGGCGGTGGTGCTCGTCGTCGTCGCGATCATGCTGCCGGTGCTCGCTCACCAGCTCCGCGTCTACGCCGGGCCCGGCCGCAACCCGAGGGCCGAGCTCTACCTGACCTCGGTCAGGATCGCCGACGACCACTTCCCGCTCGGGGTCGGCTTCGGCAGGTTCGCGAGCAAGCTCTCCGTCAGCCCCTACAGCCCGGTCTACCGGGAGTACGGCCTGGCCGACGTCTACGGCCTCTCGCCGCAGACCCGGTTCTACCTGCTCGACACCTCGTGGCCCGCGGTCCTGGGCGAGGCCGGCTGGCTCGGCCTGCTCGCCTATCTGGGGGCGACGCTGCTCCTCGCGCTGGCCGTATGGCAGGTGGCCCGTGCCGGACCCGAGGAGCGCCCGGAGGCGCTGCTCGGACTGGCCCTGCTGATCGTCATCCTGGTCGACAGCGTTGCCAACAACACCCTCTTCGACGGCATGGCCGTGACCACCCTCGCTCTCGGCTGCGGACCCGCCCTCGCCCTGCTCCGCGGAGCCCGGGAGGAGGCATGATCTCGCTGCGCCGGCGGATCGGCAGAGGCCACCTGCGGGTGGGCTGGATCGTCGCCGACCAGGGTCTGGTCAGCCTCAGCAGCTTCGCGCTGGCGGCGCTCGTCGCCCGCGCCGTGAGCCCGCACGCCTTCGGCGACTTCACCCTCCTCTACTCCGTCTACCTGGTGGTCGTCGGCGTCTCCCGCTCCTTCGCCTCCGAGCCCCTGCTGATCCGGTATCCCGGCGGCGACCTGGACACCCTCCGCGACGGCTGCCGCTGGTCGACGGGGGCGACCGTGACCGCGGGCGCCGCGGTGGGCATCTGCGGGCTGGTGACGCTGCCCCTGCTCCACGACGGCTCGCTGCGGCTGGCGACATTGGGGCTGGCCCTGTGCGTGCCCGGGCTGCTGCTGAAGGACGCCTGGCGCTACTGCTTCTTCGCCCTCGGCACTCCGTTCCAGGCGGTGCTCAACGACGCCATCTGGACCGGCGTGCAGCTGGGCGGCGTGATCTGGCTGGCCCGGGACGGCCATCACGAGGTCGCCGGCATGATCACCGTCTGGGGCGCGAGCGCCACGGCGTGCGCGGCGCTTGGCATGCTCCAGGCACGGCTCCTGCCCCACCCGCAGCGGCTGGTCGCATGGCTCTGGCGTCACCGCGACCTGGCTCCGCGCTTCTCCCTTGAATACCTCGTCGCCGGTGGTGCCCTCCAGGCGACGATCTGGTTCGCCGGCATCCTCGCCGGCGTGGTCACCGCCGGCGCCCTGCGGGCCGGGGAGATCCTGCTCGGACCGCCTCGGGTCCTGATGCAGGCGGCGCAGCCGGCAATGGTGCCGGAGGGAGCCCGGCTCCTGCGGACGACGCCGCGCCACGTGCTCCCGACCAGCCTCTGGTCGTCGCTCGCGCTGACCCTCGCCACGCTGGCCTGGTCGATCCTGCTCCTCGCCTTCTCGCCGCGGCTCGGCGACGAGCTGTTCGGGGCGACCTGGCAGTATGCGCGGCCGGTGGTGCTGCCGCTCGCCGTCGCCGCCCTGACCAACGCCGCCTCGGCCGGCGCCGCGATCGGACTCCGGATCATGGCCGCCGCCCGGGCCAGCCTCCGCGTGCGCCTCCTCGTCGCGCCGATCACGCTGGCGCTGGCCGTGGTCGGCGTCCTCGTCGCCGGCGCCGCGGGCGCCGCCTGGGGCATCGCCGCCGGCGGGGCTCTGGGTGGCGCCGTCTGGTGGTACGCCCTGGCGCGGGAGCTGCGCGCCCGTCACCATGACGCCGACCCGCCCCTGGGACAGGCCGCGCTCGGGACCCACGGATGACCTCTCCAGGA
The DNA here is from genome assembly GCA_036272915.1 of Candidatus Dormiibacterota bacterium. Lineage (GTDB taxonomy): Bacteria > Chloroflexota > Dormibacteria > Dormibacterales > Dormibacteraceae > DATAXV01. The sequence continues at coordinate 27,842 of DATAXV010000177.1, read as the reverse complement.
TCCTGTCCCGCCCGATTCGGGACCGTCGGGTACCCTTGGCCGCCGGGAGGATGAGAGCAACGGGCATATCGATCCGGGAGAAGGGGTAGCGGCGTGGACTTCGCCTCGATCATCTTTCTCTGGTACTTCCTCCCCGCGGTTCTGGCCGTCTACTGGATCACCCCCCGCCGAGGACGCAACGCGGTCATCGCCGTCGCCAGCCTGGTCTTCTACGCCTGGGGCGCCGGCAGCTTCTGCCTGGCCCTGGTCGGGACCATGGCCGCCAACTACGTCGCCGGGCTGCTCATGGACAGGGAGGGCGCCCCGACCCGTCAGCGAACCGCGATCCTGGTCGTGACCGTCGCCATCGACCTGGGCATGCTCCTGATCTGGAAGTACGCCGGCTTCGCCACCAGCCAGGTCCACGACCTGGCCCGCATGCTGGGCGCCGGGTCAGTCCCCATCGTCGATCTCGCTCTCCCGATCGGGATCTCCTTCTTCACCTTCCACCACCTCTCCTACGTCGTCGACGTGCACCGGCGCGACCGCCGCGCGCAGCGGGATCCTCTCGCCTTCGCCGCCTACATCGCCATGTTCCCGCAGCTGATCGCGGGCCCGATCGTCCGCTACGGCCAGATCGCGGATCAGCTCTCGCGGCCGCCTGAGAGCAAGTTCGCCGACTTCGCGGCCGGCTTCCCGCGGTTCTCGCTGGGCCTGGCCAAGAAGGTCCTCGTCGCCGACACCATCGGGCCCCTGGCCAACGCGGCCTTCATCACCTCCCCTCACGACCTGACCACGGCCGGCGCCTGGTTCGGTGCCGCCGCCTACGCGCTGCAGATCTACTTCGACTTCTCGGGCTATTCGGACATGGCCATCGGCATGGGCCGGATGTTCGGCTTCCAGCTGCCCGAGAACTTCGCCCGGCCCTACAGCGCCGTCTCGATCACCGACTTCTGGCGTCGCTGGCACATGTCGCTGTCGCTCTGGTTCCGGGACTACGTCTACATCCCGCTCGGCGGGAACCGCGTCTCGCGTCCCCGGCTGTACCTCAACCTGTACATCGTCTTCGTGCTGGTCGGCTTCTGGCACGGGGCGGCCTGGACGTTCCTCGCCTGGGGGCTCTTCCACGGCACCCTGCTCGTCGTCGAACGGGTCACCGGGGTCGCCGCGCTTCCCGACCGTGCCTGGGTGGTGCCGCGACGGGCGCTGACCTTCCTGCTGGTCGTCGTCGGCTGGGTCTTCTTCCGAGCCACCTCCCTCGGCTACGCCGTCGCGTACCTGGGCAGGATGCTCAGCTGGCATCCGGGGCCGATGCCGGTCGAGATCCTGACCGACGTCACCCACCTCCGGCTCTTCGTCTTCTTCGCCGCGCTCACCGTTGTCCTGCTGCCGGCCGGATGGGTGACGGGCAGGGTGCTGCAGACGTCGACCGGCTGGACCGGGAAGGCGCTCCGCCTGAGCTACTCCGCTCTGGCCGCGCCCTGCGCCGCGATCTTCGTCGCCGCCGGCACGTTCTCACCATTCCTCTACTACAGGTTCTGACGCATGAGCCAACTGCCTCCGCCGCCGCCGCCTCCGCCGCCGCCGCCGCCACCACCACCGCCTTCGGGTGGCAGGCGGCGCCGCCTGCAGAACGACCCGATCCGGCCCGCCCCGACGCCCGCCTGGGAGCGGACGCTCGTGTGCGCCCTGGCCGTCCTCCTCCTCTTCGGCCCGGTCCTCGGCTACCTGGCCGGCAAGCGCCCGGCGGCGTTCGAGAACCACGGGCTGGCGCCGTTCCCCAGCGCGAGGTCCGGATGGGGCTTCTTCAACGGCTTCAACTCCTGGGCGACCGATCACCTAGTCGGCCGGTATGACGCGGTGCAGGCCAACCGGCAGCTCGAGGCGAGCCTCTTCCACGAGCAGCCACCGCCCGCCTGGCAGGACTGGGCGACCTCGGGGATCCCGCTCCAGGAGGGAGGCTCCACCGGCGAGCTCGCCGAGCTCCGGCAGGTGCCCGACTACGCGGTGCTCCCGGGGCTCAACGGCGTCCTCTACTACTGGCAGGACTTCCAGTTCGCGTGCCTGGGGGTGAACCTTCAGACGCAGGGTCTGGTGCCGGTGATCAACGAGCTGCGTACCGCGCTGAACGCATCCGGCCGCCAGGTCTACTACACGATCGCGCCCGACAAGTCGACGGTGGAGTCCCGCTTCCTGCCCTCGAGCTTCCTCGGCAGGGACTGTTCGGCGAAGGCCAAGGCCAAGCTCTGGAAGTTCATGGCCACCGACCCGCCACAGGGATACATACCGCTGCTCCCCGCCCTCGACAAGGCCGACCACGACGGCCCCGACCTCGTCTACCGGCGGAAGGACACGCACTGGAACGGGGTCGGCGCGATGATCTACGCCAAGCAGTTGGTCAACGCCCTCTCCCCTGGCGCCCTCGCCGACACCGACTGGGACTACCAGCCGGACCACCCCATGCCGGCCGACCTATCCATGCTCCAGGGCGGGCTGTCGACGGTCCCGGCACTGAACGTGGTCCCGCAGCGGGCTGGGGTCACGACCGACGCCGGCCCCATGAGCGCGGTCACGATCCACCCGCACGTCAAGGGCTCCCCAGGGTCCTATCAGCTGGAGTACTGGCACAGCCAGTCGACCTCGACCGGTGCTCCGCTGGTCCAGCCTCGCGTGCTCATCCTGGGCGACTCGTTCACCTTCAACGCCGAGGCCCAGCTGGCGCCGTTCTTCAGCAACGTCAGCTTCCTCCACCTCGACTCGCTCTACATGGATCCGCAGGCCGCCCTCTCCGCGATCAGGGGAGCGCAGGTCGTGATCGTCGAGCGTTGCGAGCGCGATCTTCACGACACCGGCATCCAGCTGGCGCCCGGTCTCGGCAACGAGCTGGAGGCGTTGCCCGGGCCGACGTCCTGAACCCCCGACCGCTCCCTCTGTCCGGAAATCGTCCGGGACCCGGCCCCTATCATCGGATCACGCGAAACCCAAGGACACCTTCCACCGACGAGCCCCGGTATGCTGGCATACCATGAAGCGGACGACGGTCAAGCTCTCCGACGAGCTGGATTTCCGGCTGCGCCACGAGGCGGACCGGAGAGGCCTGACCATATCCGAGCTCACTCGCGAGGCGATCGAAAGGCATCTGGACGCGCCGCCCGGGCGTCGCACCCTCATGGCCGCGGGCGCCGACAGGAGCGGGCATCACGACATCGGCGAGCGGATCAAAGAGATCCTTCGTGCGGAGGCCCGCTGACCTCGCTCGTCGTCGACGCCGGCCCGCTCTATGCGTATGTCGATGGCGACGACCGTCATCACGCCGAGTGCCTGGAGCTGCTCACCACCTACTCCGGGCCGCTCATCGTCCCTCAGCTCGTCATCTGCGAAGCCGCCTACCTGATCGGTCAAAGGCTGGGTCCGGACGCCGAGATCCTCTTCCTCGGCGATCTTGCCGGCGGGACCTTCTCGGCCGAACCCGTGCACCCGTCCGACTGGCTGCGGATAGCCGAGCTCGTGGGTAGGTACCGAGACGTCCAGCTGGGCACGGCCGACGCCTCGCTGGTGGCGCTGGCCGAGCGACTCGGAGTGACCGACGTCGCGACCCTGGATCATCGCCACATGGGGGTGGTGAGACCCCGGCATGTCGATGGGTTCAACCTCCTTCCAGAGCGGAGCCGCGGCTGACACCTCCAGCCCCTGGAGGGACGACCGCACCTGGCTTCGGTGCGCCTCAGGACCCATGTCTGCGGATCCCGGGTCGAGCCGATATCGAAAGCCATCCTCGTCCTCGGTGGCGACGAAGGCCATGCAGGCAAGGGGCCTGTCCTCGGGAAGGCGGGTGAGCCACATCATCAGGTTCACGGCCCCCGGATTCCCGACCACGGTCGACGCATCCTCGAACAGCTCCGCCAGATCCATGTCGAGGCGGGCTGCGCTGTCCTCCAGAGGTGCCATGACCATCAGGCTCTCCCGCAGGTGCTGGTCCAGCCCGCCGACCACCAACGCGAAGATCGCGCCAAGGAGGAGCGTCGGATCCGCGCGGCGCACGGCCGAGCTCGCCATGCGCTCGGCGTAGGCGCGGAGGACGCCCTTCGCCCTCTCCGTGATGATCGATCGGACCCTTGCCACCTCCGGCGGACCTCCGGCGACCAGGGTCGCGATGAAACACGACAGCTCGCCGTCCCTCGCGTCAGGCAGTCGAGCCGGTCCATGCCGTCCGAATCGCCACTGGCCCCCGTCGCTGGGGTCGAAGTCAGCCATCTACGCGTCCGCGGGCCAGACCTGGCAGGTCAACAATCCACCTCCAGTGTCCAGGAGCAGCCGCTTCCCGGGCCTACGTCTCTGCGCCGCTCACCGAGAAGGGTCCCAGACCCTCGAACGGCGTGATCCCGCGGCCCCAACCTGAACCGGCCGAGCCTCACAGACGATCCGACGGCAGCATTGGGCTCCGTCCCCACCACCCGGGACCGGGGTCCCCAGCGGACCGATATCGCGGTCCCACGATAGAGCCTCCACGACCCTTCCGAATTCCCATCGGTTTGTGCATGCCGCGCCCCATTCCAGGGCCTTTTTCACCAAGCTTCGGTCGGGTACGCTTGCAGCGGTGTCGAACGAAGCGCCCCCGCAGTTTTCACCGGACGGGAGGTACTGGTGGGACGGCGAGCAGTGGATTCCCGTCGATCAGCTGCCGAAACCCGCTCCGACCATCGAGCCGCGTCAGCCCGCCTGGAGCTCCGACGGCGGTGATGGCGGCGGACGGCCACGCCTGCTCTTCGGCGCCGTGGCCGCGGTCGTCGTGCTCGTCCTGGCCGTGGTCATCGTCGGGGGCGTGACCCACATCCTGCCCATCCCCGGGTTCGGCGGGCCTGTCGCCAAGGCGAGCCCGACCCCCACGCCAAAGCCGAAGCCGACACCGACTCCCCCACCGCCCACGCTCTCCGGCGCCACCGCCCCGGCGCTGCTCGCCTACATGAGCGCCAACCACATCAACTGCAACCAGCCGGTGCAGAGCGGACCGAACCAGTGGTGGTACTGCACGATGGACGGTCTGACCTACGACACCACCGGCATCGGCGGGTCCGATCCCGACCACATCCTCGAGGTGATCGGCCAGGTCGACGACACCAGATCGACGCCGGATTCCGCGCAGGCCGCGAACTTCCTGGCGACGGTGGCCGGCATCCCCTACACGGGAAGCGACCAGGCTCAGGTCCAGGCGTGGGTGAAGGCGAACATGAGCGGGGGCCAGACCTTCATCGGCGGCGTCGGCTTCACCGTCGAGCACCCATCGGCGGGAAAGTGGCAGCTCCTCATCCAGCCGCAGCGGGCGCACTGAGGGAGCGCTCGCAGAGTTCCAGGTACCGGTCGGTGACCCTCTCCCAGGAGTAGTCGGCCTCGACCCGGCGCCGTGCCCGGGCCCCCTCGGAGCGGCGAGCGGCCGCGTCCTTCCAGAGGTCGCAGATGAGCTCCGCCAGCTCGTCGGCGCTCTGCCAGTAGTGACCGCCCTCGCCGAGCACCTCGCGATCGCTCTCGGTGTCGCGGGCGAGCACGCAGTTCCCGGCCCCCATCTGCTCCACCAGCACCGGGTGGGTCCCGCCCACCGTGGCGGCCAGGACGTAGAGCCCGGCGTGGGCGGTGAGCTGCTGATAGGCGGCCCCGAACTGGAAACCGGTGAAGATGGCGTTGGCGGGCGCGTTCCGGTGCAGCTGGGCGATGTACTCGTGCTGGTAGGGCGCGTCTCCGACCACAACGGCCGGCACATCGATCCGGCTCCTTGTCACCGCCTCGAGAAAGTCATGGGCTCCGTTCTCGGGGACCAGGCGGCCGACCCACAGCAGGTACTCGCCACTGCGCAGGCCGAAGCTGTCCAACGCCTCGGTGCCGCGGTCGGCGGGAGCATCCGCCCCATACGCGACCAGTTCCGACTGCCGGTCGAACCGCTCCAGGTAGGACCGCTGCACGGCGACCCCGTCGGCGATGAGGATGCTGCGACCGCCGGCGGCCAGCGTCTCGCACGATCGCAGGTACCGGGACGCGAGGCCACCCCACTTGTCCCGCTGCCAGTCCGCCCCGTCGACGTTGAAGACCGCTCGCCGGCCACGAGCCTCGAGGAGGCGGACGACCGGCGCGTTCCCGACCCCCATCACGACCAGAGCCGCCTTCCGAGGTAGCCGGACCGCGCTCAGAGCGGTGTGGCTCAGCGTCTCCAGATGCTTCTGATGGATGGACGGCAGATGGCGCAGGCGCATCCCGTCGTAGACGTCCGGCGCCTCGCCGGAGGCGGAGCGGCGGCAGAAGACGGTGACCTCGTGTCCTCGCGCCGCCATCCGCCGACCGACCTGCTCGACACAGGTCTCGAATCCGCTGTACCGGGCGGGGACGCCCCGCGTGCCCAGGAAGGCGATGTGCACCGGCAGCGGATGATAGCCGGTCGGCGCGAGGGATCCCACGCTCCGGTCCGCTCGACCACCGACAACGGGCGCGTTCACAGGTCGGTTGGATAGACTTCACGCCGTTGCGCTCGCCCACCGAACGGGAGCCCGCGCCCCGCCGTCCACGCGCCTCCGAGTCGCGCCCGAAACCGTCCGAGAGGAATCGTCCGCTTCGGCGCCGCCTGGCGCTGGGACTGATCGTCCTTCTGCTGGCCGGCGGTCTCTCCGCCTACCTGTGGGAACACGCCGTCCAGGGCCAGGTCACCGCCACCTTCCACTCCGCGGCCGGCCACCTCGAACAGGGCAAGTCCGAGCTCGAGACCGCCACCGCCAAGCATCGAGTCCAGCTGGTCAGCTCGGCGAGGGATCAGTTCCAGGCCGCGAACGCCGACTTCCGGAAGGCACAGGCCGAGGTCGAGCAGAGCGGCGGCATCCACCTCGCCGAGGGTCTCCCCGGGGTGGGAGGGGCCGTCTCCCCCCGCGTCGTCGCCATCGACCACCTCGCCGCCATGGGCATCGCCATCACCGGCGCGGCGGAACGCGGCGCCGACGTCGACGCCCTCCTGCTCGAGAAGCCCGCCGGGGGTCCGACCGGAACCGCCCGCCTGCTCACCATCCTCCGCGGCGCCCAGGCCCCCCTCGAAGAGGCCAAGGCCGATCTGGGTCGAGCCCAGAGCGAGGCCCAGCAGGTCAACCCCGCCGTCCTGCCCCAGTCCCAGGTCGCGACGCTGCGGACCGCCGAGGCGTCGATCAAGCACGGGCTCTCCGGGGTCGCTCAGTTCCAGACCCTGCTGCCCATCCTCGGCGACCTCCTCGGCGCCAGCGGACCGATGACGTACCTCCTCGAGCAGGTCAATCCGTTCGAGCTTCGCGCCGGTGGCGGCTACATCGGGACCTACAGCCTGCTCCAGACCGACCAGGGCAAGCTCCAGGTGCTGCAGAGCGGGGACACGCACGACCTCACCGAGTACCCGCTGGTGAAGGGGGACAAGGGCTACGTGGCGCCGCCGCCGACGCTGACCGAGTTCCTGGACAACAAGAGCTGGAACCTCGGCGACAGCAACTTCTTCCCCGACTTCCCCAGCAACGCCCGGGCGGCCCTCTCGTTCGCCAAGACCGACTTCTCGCAACCCGTGCAAGGCGTCGTGTCGATGGACCTCTACGCGATCCAGGCGCTGCTCGGGCTGACCGGGCCGATCACGCTGCCCGGGACCGACACCACGGTCAACCAGAGCAACGTGCTGTACGTGATGCTCGAGCTCGACATCGAGAACCCCCAGCACAAGGAGATGCTGGGAGAGCTCGCCCAGCCGCTGATGACCAAGGTGACCTCGCTCGGCTCCGACCGCTGGCCCCAGCTCCTCAAAGTCCTCAACCAGGAGGCCAGCGAGCGCCACATCCAGGTCTACTTCCAGAACACCCAGGAGGAGCAGCAGTTCCAGGCCCTGGGCTGGGCGGGCAACATGGCCTTCAAGGGGCAGTCCGACTTCATCTACCCGGTGGAGTCCAACTTCGGCGGGAACAAGGGCAACTACTTCCTGACCCGGGACTACACCCTCGATCTCAGCCGCACGCCGCAGGGGACCCTCCACCACGTCGTCACCGTCGACCTCTCGCTGAACCTCAAGTCGGCCCCGTCGAACTACTTCATCCCCTACCGGACCTATGTCCGCTACTTCATCCCGACCGGCGCCACCGGCGCCCGGATCACGAGCGTGTTCCCCGACGACCATCCCTACACCGACGTGCCCGACGGCACCCGGGTCCTCGACGGATGGCAGCAGATCAACCCCAGCCGGAGCACGTTGCGGGGGAGCATCCAGATCACCTTCGAATACGACACCCCCTGGACCGCCAACGCCCAGGGACAGCACGAGATCTACTGGCAGAAGCAGCCGGGCACCCTGCTCGACAAGCTGACCGTCAACTGGCACCAGGGCTCCCACACCTCGACCGCGGTCACGTACCTGTCAACCGACCAGGTCATCCTGCTCGGCGACGGCCGGGTCGACACCCGCAACGGACAGACGGCGAGCATCGCCCTCCCGCACTTCAGCATCTGAGAGGGGCGGGCGGCGGGACGGCTCAGCTCGCGGGGACGCCCTCCGCCTGGTGCCTGACCGGCCGGCGCAGCTCGCGGACCAGCCCGTGCCAGAAGGGCACCGAGCTGAGGTAGAGGCCGAGCCCGGCGATCACGACCAGGGCGGCGTCGACGCTGATCCGCCCCTCCTTCGTCCAGTACACGTCCTCCAAGTCGAGGAGCAGGGCGAACTCGTCGGCGATCAGCGCCGCGCCGACCCCGTAGGCGGACGCGGTGACCGGATGGCGGGCGTGCTGCCGCAGGCCATGGATGCCGACCAGGCCGACCCCGAGGAGCACCAGGATGCCGATGTTGTAGTGGTGGTAGTGGCGGCCGCCGCTCTCGATGTTCTTGACCGGCAGCCAGCCGCCGCGGATGCCGTAGGTGACCAGGCGGGCCAGGCCGAAGGTCACGCCGAAGGAGGCCCAGCTGGCGAGGAGGGACTGCTCGGTCGGACCGATGTGCTCACCGTAGAGCCTGCGGAGGCGCCGCCAGAAGGTGCCCCGCCGGGCGGGGCGATGGGCGGGCCCGAGACTCGCGTCGGGTGCCGTTCCGGTCATCCCGCCAAGAATTATCCTCGCCCGGGGCCGGGGCGGCCGGCGGATTTGGCTCCTAACGCCGACCCGTTCCGACGGCGTGCTCAGGTGCCTCGCCGAACCGCTCGGGCCGCCTTCGTACAATGCGTCACATCATGCCCAAAGCCACCGACCAGGACGTGCTCCGCGCACTTGCCAACATCGTCGATCCCGATCTCGGCCGTGACGTGGTCAGCCTGGGCATGATCAAAGATCTCGCCGTGGGCGACCGCGGCGACGTCTCCTTCACCTTCGAGCTCACCACGCCCGCCTGCCCGGTCAGGGATCGCTTCCACCAGGAGGCGGAGCGGCTGGTCGGGGCCATCCCCGGCGTGACCGCCGTCCAGGTCAAGATGACCGCCAACGTGCGGCCGGGCGCGGTCCGGCCCCAGGCCTCCGACCTCATCCCCGGCGTCAAGCACACCATCGCCATCGCCAGCGGCAAGGGCGGCGTGGGTAAGTCCACCGTCGCCGTCAACGTGGCCGCCGCGCTGGCCAAGACCGGCGCCAAGGTCGGGCTGCTCGACGCCGACGTCTACGGCCCGAGCGTGCCGGTGATGACGGGGATGGTGCACGAGAGCCCGCCCAAGGTGGTGAACGAGAAGATCATCCCCTTCGAGGTGCACGGCCTCAAGACCATGTCCATGGGCTTCCTCGCCCCCGACGGGCGGGCGCTGGTCTGGCGCGGGCCGATGGTCTCGCGGTTCATCCAGCAGCTTCTCGGCGATGTCGCCTGGGGCGAGCTGGACTACCTGATCCTCGACCTCCCGCCCGGCACCGGCGACGCCTCGCTGACCATCGCCCAGGCGGTGCCGCTGACCGGCGTGGCCGTGGTGGCGACGCCGCAGGACCTGGCCCTGGACATCGCCGTCAAGGCGCTGGAGATGTTCCGGACGCTGAACGTGACCCCGCTCGGGCTGATCGAGAACATGAGCTACTTCATCTGCCCCGACTGCAGCCACGAGCACCACATCTTCGGGCACGGCGGTGCCGAGCGCGCGGCCGAGCGGCTCGGCGTCCCCTACCTCGGCGGCGTGCCGCTGGAGGAGGCGATCCGGGACGACGCCGACCAGGGCACCCCGATCGTGCTCAGCCGTCCGGAGTCGGCCGGGGCCAGGGCCCTCACCGCCGTCGCCTCGCAGATCGCCGCCAGGACCTCGATCCAGTCCTTCCGGAAGCTGCCCGTCCTCAACGTTCGGTGAGCGCCCAGGGAGCGGAGACCCCCTTCCCCACCGCGATCGATCTGATCCGCGCGGACAACGCGCTCGAGATCAGCTGGGAGGACGGGGCCAGGAGCAGGTACGACGGCAGGAGCCTGCGCTGGGCGTGCCCCTGCGCGGAGTGCCGGGGCGAGCTCGGCTCTCCGGGCAGGCTCGACCAGAAGGACGAGCTCTCCGAGGATGAGGAGACGCTGGACCAGGTCGGCCTGATCGGTCAGTACGCGCTGCAGATCACGTTCCGCAGCGGGCACGGGACCGGCCTCTACACCTTCTCCCATCTCCGACGCCTGGCCGACGCCCCGTCACCGGGATGAGCGAGGAGGGCGGCCGACCGGCCGCGGCCTCGGCCACGGTCGACGACGGGGTGCTGATCTGCCCCGTCTGCGGCCTCCCGCTGGGGCGCGACGGCGGGCGCTACATCTGCCCGTCAGCGCACAGCTTCGACATCGCCCGTGAGGGCTACGTCAATCTGCTCCTCTCCACGCAGAAGGCCAGCCCCGACCCCGGCGACAACCGTCTCATGGTCGAGCGCCGCCGCGACTTCATGGCGGCCGGGCACTACGCGGCGCTGGCGGAGCTGGTGGCCGTGCTGGCCGGCGCCTACGTGCCCGCGAGCCGGCCCGGCCGGGTGCTCGACGCCGGCTGCGGGGAGGGCTACCTGCTTCGCGAAATGGGCTCGCGGCTGGGTGCGGAGCGCACCATCAGATGGGGCGTGGACATCTCCCGCTGGGCGGTGCGCAGCGCCGCTCGCTCCGACACCTCCGCCACTCTCGCCGTGGCCAGCATCCACCACCTGCCGGTCCTCTCGGAGTCGATCGACCTGCTGGTCTCGGTGCTCTCGCCGCGGCACTTCGGCGAGTTCCGGCGGGTCCTCGCCCCGGGCGGGCACCTGCTGGTGGTGGTCCCCGACGAGAAGCATCTGCTCGAGCTCCGGCGCCAGGTCTACTGGAAGGTCCTGCCCCATCAGGTCGACGCCAAGCTGACGCCGGGGGAGGGCTTCACCGCCCTGGCCGAGGATCGGGTGAACTTCTCCCTGAGCCTCGACCGGGAAGGGCTGGACCAGCTGGTGGCGATGACCCCCTACCTCTGGCACCTGCGCGGCGACGCGCGCCAGCGGCTCGAGCGGCTGGACGGCCTCGACACCCGAGCCGCCTTCGTGGCCCGGGTGTTCCGCCGCTCCTGAGCCGGATCAGACCGGGGCGCGGTCCCGGTCGGCCAGCTCGGTGACGTACTGGGAGACGGCGACGGCGGCGGTGGTCCCGTCGCCGACCGCGGTCGCGATCTGCTTGGTCAGCTGGGCGCGCACGTCTCCGACCGCCCACAGGCCCTTGATCGAGGTGTTCATGGTGCCGTCGGTCAGGAGGTAGCCGGCGGAGTCGTGCTCGACGTGGGTGTCGACGATGCCGGAGTTGGGCTCGAAGCCGACGAAGATGAAGACACCGCCGACGCTGAGCTCCTTCTCCTCGCCGTCCTGCTCGTAGCGGACCGCCGTGACCTGGCCGTCGCCCACGATCTCCCTGACCCTGGCGTCGAGGATGAACTCGATCTTGGGGTTGGCCCTGGCCCGGTCCTGGAGCACCGGCTGGCCGCGAAACTCCTTGCGACGGTGGATCACGTAGACCTTGCTCGCGTAGCGGGTGAGGAAGTCGCCCTCCTCGAGCGCCGCGTCGCCGCCGCCGATGACGGCCAGCGTCTGCTCCTTGAAGAAGGCGCCGTCGCAGACCGCGCAGTAGGAGACGCCACGGCCGGCGAACTCCTTCTCGCCGGGCACGTCCAGCCGGCGGGGCAGGCCGCCGGCGGCCAGGATCGCGGCCGGAGCCCGCAGCTCCTCGCCGGAGACCAGCCTGACCATCTTGGTCCCGTCCTCGCCGACCTCCAGCGCCTCGACCGGTTCGTACTCACGGATGTTGAGGCCGAACTTGCGGGCGTGCTCGCCCATCTTCTGGGCCAGGTCGGCACCCAGGATCGACTCGAAGCCGGGGTAGTCCTCGATCAGCTCGGTGTTGAGCAGCTGGCCGCCGAGCGGCCCCTGGTCGATCAACACGGCACGCAGATTCATCCTGGCGGCGTAGAGACCGGCGGCGAGTCCGGCCGGTCCACCCCCCACGATGATGACGTCGTAACTCTCGCTCACTTCACCAGCAACTCTACCGTCAGCACGGACATTCCCCGGCCGCCCCAGGGGCCCGGAGATGCCGCGTTCGGCCCGCCCGGGGCGTCCGTCAGCCGTGGCGGAACTGGACGCCGAAGCCGCCCCGCGGGGTCTGGCAGAGGATGTTGTCGTAGGGGCACCCGATCGCGCAGGCACCGCACTCGACGCAGTTCCCGAAGCTCACGATCGTCTCCCCCTTGTCCTCGTCCCACTCGTAGACGGCGGCCGGGCAGAAGTAGGTGCAGTACTTGCCGGAGCACTTGTCCCGGCACACGTCCTGGTTCGCGATCTCGATGTGGGGATGCCCCGTGTCCTCGACGTAGCGGTTCGTGAACAGCTTGTCGGTCAGCTTCTCCATCTGCACGCCAGTGTATGCCGCCGCCCGTCAATCGAGCTGTATGGAGAGCGTGTAGCGGGCGCCCGAGACGCTCGTCGTCAGCGAGTCCGGGCCCTCCGTCCCCTGCCCGTTCTCGAGGTTGGCCCGCGTCCAGAGCTCCGCGTTGCCGAGCTGGTCGGAGGGCTCGGTCAGGGCCAGCACGCGGTTGAAGTAGGCCGAGGCCCCGCCCTGATCGATTCCCGGCCCGGCGTAGGCGTCGATGGTGACGACGCGGCCCGACGCCGGCACGTACCAGTCCAGGGCGAGGTGGCGAGAACCGCTGGCGCAGTACCAGTGCTGGGCGACCGGGTTCACCTGGGGCGGCTGGCAGCTCAGCCGCTCCGCCATCGCGAAGTCGGTCATGCGGTTCGCCGAGAGGCGGGGGGCGGGTTCGGTCGGACGGCTCTGCCAGAGCGACACCGCCGCGATCGAGATGACCACGATGATGATCAGGACCAGGCCGGCGACGACGCCGCGGCGGGGCAGCGAGAGGCGGGTCGGAGCCGACTGAGCGGCCAGGAAATCGCCTCGGGTCGCGCCCTCCTGGGCACCGAGGTACTGCTCGGCCGACTCGACCCGAGTCTGCAGGCGTGTCAGTATTCGTCTCCACCCGTATGCCATCGGCGCCCCAAACGTACACTGCGAACAGCACGTTTCACGGATGAAGATGCCTGACCCGGCCGTACAGGAGCCCTACACCCTCGTCCTCCGCGCGGAGTGGCCGGGACTGATCGGACTCGACTGGGCCAAGCCCATCGGTCAGTGGTCCGACCGCCGTCTGGTCGAGCTGCCCCGCGGCATATCACGCCACGAGGTCCGCTTCGTCCAGATCAGCGGCGTCATCTTCGCCCTCAAGGAGCTGCCCCAGCGCCCGGCCCAGCGCGACTACGACGCGCTCCGCCGGCTGGAGGAGCTGGGCGCGTCCTCGGTGCGGGCGGTGGGGCTGGTGACCCGGCGCGGCGATCCCGCCGCCGAGACGGCGGCGGTCCTGATCACGCGCTACGCGGACTACTCCTTCTCCCATCGCGAGCTCCTGTCCGGGGAGCGGACCGCGGAGATCGGCGAGGACCAGGACCAGGTCGGCTTCGGTCCGCGCCGGGGCCAGCTGCTCGACGCCTTCGCCTTCCTTCTCGTCGAGCTGCACCTGCTCGGGTGCTTCTGGGGCGACTGCTCGCTCAGTAACATCCTCTACCGCTTCGACGCCGGCGCCATCGAGCCGATCATGGTCGACGCCGAGACCGCCGAGCTGCATCCCAGCCTCTCCGACGGCCAGCGCGGCTACGACCTCGACATCATGTCCGAGAACGTCGCCGCGGAGATGATGGACATCGCCGCCTCCAAGGGCCTGGAGGTCGACGAGGCGGACATGGGCCTGGGCGAGGACATCATCCGCCGCTACGACTCGCTCTGGGCCGAGCTGGCCGCCGAGCAGCGGCTGCCCGCCGACTCCGCGCAGTACCGCATCACCGAGCGGATCCGCCGCCTCAACGACCTCGGCTTCGAGGTCGAGGAGATCACCCTCGTTCCTCACCTCGACGGCGCCGATCGCAATGGCGACATCAAGCTGCGGCTGAAGGTCACCGACCGCAACTACCACGCCAACCGGCTGCGCGAGCTGACCGGGATCAACGCCTCCGAGAACCAGGCGCGGCAGATCCTCTCCGACCTGCGCTATTACCAGATGCTCCACTCCTCGGCGGCCAGCTCGACCGGCAAGGAGCTGCTGGCGGTGCGCTGGCGGGTGGAGCAGTTCGAGCCCTGGCTCCGCCGCCTGGCGCGCCGGCTGCCGCCCGGACGCGATCCGATCCAGGCCTACTGCGACCTCCTCCACCACCGCTACATGCTCTCCCTGGCGGCGGGCCACGACGTCGGCACCGAGGCCGCGTTCGCCCGCTGGCTGCGGGACGGGCAGCCCGGCTACCCGATCCTCCAGCAGCCCGTGCGCTGACGCACAAACCGGCCCGGCTCTCTATAATTGAAATTCGAAACGGTCGCATCCGTTAGGTGAGGCGGCCGCACGGACAGAAGCCACTGATCCCACCCGTCGAGAGACGCTCCGGATCAGGACAGGCAGCTTCGGAACAAGGAGTTGCCCCAAGTGGCTGGACCGAGAGGCCTACGCCGTGCGGTGCCAAAGCTCTATCGACGGGGGTGCGAACTTCACGGCCATATACGGCGGTGATCTCCCTCGTCCCCGCGGATCGACCATGTCGGCATTTGTAAAGGAGGCCACGTGGAACCTGCGCGAGGAAACGCAGACCAAGCCAGCGCGGCCCCTGCGCGCCCATGGAGAGGTTGATCCCGGACTGAGACCGTCCTCGCCTGGCCGCTGACGCAGGGCCGCGATGCGCGCGACCCGACCGGCATCTCAGCGACCCAGGAGAGGCAGCCATGAGCATCAACGAGATCCTGCGCAAGGATCCCATCCGGGCAGTTCACACCGCACACCTCGACGAGGCCCACGTGGGCGACATCGTCGGCGCCTTCGGAACCCTTCGCCAGGACACCCCCCATCCCCGCGACTGGACCCGCCGGCTTCTCACCCTCCTCGCCGTGCTCGGCCCCGGCCTGATCGTCATGGTCGGCGACAACGACGCCGGCGGCGTCTCCACCTATGCCCAGGCCGGACAGAACTACGGCACCGGGCTGATCTGGACGCTGCTCCTGCTGATCCCGGTGCTGGTCGTCAACCAGGAGATGGTCGCCCGCCTCGGCGCCGTCACCGGCGTCGGCCACGCCCGCCTGATCTTCGAGCGGTTCGGCCGCTTCTGGGGCGCCTTCTCGGTCGGAGACCTCTTCGTCCTCAACTTCCTCACCATCGTCACCGAGTTCATCGGCGTCCGCCAGGTCGCCGCCTACTTCGGCATCTCCGCGTGGGTGGTGGTGCCCCTGGTCGCCGTCGGCCTTGTCGCCATGACCGTCACCGGCAGCTTCCGGCGCTGGGAGCGGTGCATGTGCGTCTTCATCGCCATGAACCTGCTCGCCGTGCCCCTGGTCGTGCTCAGCCACCCCCACCTGGCGCCGGTCGCGCACGGCGTCATCCCCCAGTTCCCGGGCGGCCTCAACAGCACCCTGATGCTCCTGATCGTCGGCCTCGTCGGCACCACCGTCGCCCCCTGGCAGCTGTTCTTCCAGCAGTCCAACGTGATCGACAAGCGGATCACCCCGCGCTGGCTGGCCTACGAGCGAATCGACACCATGATCGGCTCCGTCGTCGTCGTCGCCGGCGCCGCCGCGGTGATGGTGGCGGTCGCCTTCGCCGTCCACGGCTCGAGCGCGGCGGGCCAGTTCCAGGACGCCGGGCAGACTGCGGTCACCCTCGCCCACCGCCTGGGCCCGATCGCCGGCGACATCTTCGCCGTCTTCCTGCTCAACGCCTCTTTGATCGGCGCCGGGGCGGTGACCCTGGCCACCAGCTACGCGTTCGGCGACGTCTTCAAGACCAACCACTCGCTGCACCGCGGCTTCGGCGAGGCCAGGACCTTCTACGCGATCTTCGCGGCCATGGTCGCCGGCGCCGGCGTGGTGGTGCTGATCCCCGACGCGCCGCTGGGACTGGTCACGCTCGGCGTCCAGGCGCTGGCCGGGATCCTGCTGCCCAGCGCCACCGTCTTCCTGCTCCTGCTCTGCAACGACCGGCCCGTCCTCGGGCCCTGGGCCAACAAGCCCTGGCTCAACCTGGTCGGCGGCGTCATCGTCGGGGTCCTGGTCATGCTCTCCGCCATCCTCTGCGTCCAGACCGTCTTCCCCGACGTCGACGTCCCGGTGATGGTCGGCGCCATGGGCGGGGCGCTGGTGGTCGTGCTGGCGGTGGTCGGCGTCCAGCAGCTGGTTCTCCGCCTCCGGCGGGGACGGGTCATCTCCGAGGTCGAGGAGATCGACCGTCTGACCTGGCAGATGCCGCCCCTCTCCGAGCTGGCCCGGCCGGTCTGGTCGCCGACCCGGAAGACGGGGATGCTCGTCCTCCGCATCTACCTGGTGCTGGCCATGGCCATGGTCGCGGTCAAGGTCGCGCAGCTGGCGCTGCAGGGCAGCGGCCATGCCTGATCGGCGGCGGGTGGCGGCGGTGTGCCACCGCCACCCGGCCCGATCGTCAGGCGGAGCGGTGGGCCGCCATCCCCTCCCACTCCAGCCAGGGGTCGACCATGCTCTCCCACTTGGTGCGCTCGTGGTCGACGTGGTTGAGCCGGAAGTAGATCCCGTACCTGATGTGCGGGCCGCTGTTGCCGGCCACGCCGTGGGCGAGCAGGTAGTGGGCGAGCACGACGTCGCCGGCGCGGCCGGTCAGCTGGACCGGTGCCGGCAGCTCCACCTGGGGCATGCCCTCGAGCAGTGACTGGGGGCCGCGCTCCTTGAACCACGCGGCGTGGAGCAGGTGCGATCCGGGCCAGACCGTGAGGTTCCCCCAGAACGCCTCGTCGACATCGCTCAGGACCACCCCGGCGAGGGCGGTGAAGTTGCCGATCGTGCCCTTGGGCACGCCGTTGGTCGGCGTGTACATCCCGTCGATGTGGGCGTGGGGCTCGCGGGCGGGCCCGGACGCCGGGAAGCGGAGCGCGATCTGCCCGCCCCCCACCGGAGCGACCTTGCCCACGCCGATGGCGGACTCGGCCAGGCCGCGGAACGGGGTCTGCTCGAAGAGGCCGGTGATCACCGCCTCACCCCCGAGCTCTGGGCAGTACGAGCGGCTGCGCAGGACGGGCAGATCCTCCGGCGGTATCCCCCGCTCCCCGATCGAGCCGTTGATCGCGCGGAGTGCGGCGTCCACCTTCTCCCTGGGGATGACCCCCGGGATGCGAACGAACCCGTTCACCGCCAGTTCCTGCCGCTGCGCTTCGGTCAGTTCCATCCGTCCTCCTCGTCCTGGGTGAGCGTCATGGGCTCGAAGGGGCCCTCCCCCATCCTAGGAACTGCGCCGAGTCGACCCTCAGAACTGCCAGCGGGTCGGGGAGCCGCCGAAGTCCCCTTCGTCCAGGCCGAAGACCCACACCGGGCGGATCCGGAACGTGGTGTTCTCCGCCGGGTCGAGCATCTCCATGCCGTAGTCGGTGCCGTACTTGGTGTTCTCCAGCGCGAGGACCCCGCGCAACGACTCCTCGTCGAAAGGCTCAGTGCGTCCCTTCCCTCTGGGCGAGCGCGGCGGTCATCGTCCTTCCGTCGGGCACTCCGGTCACGGTCTGCCCGCAGCAGCAGCGCCTTCGGCACTTCATCTCAAAAAGCCATACCTCAAATCATTCCGGTTCCGGCCAGTATTGGCCCCATCCGCACCAAAGCGTTCCGGATCAGGTGCAAGTGCCTCGCCAGGATAGAGCGCGCGCCGCTCATCCGCCTCTCGGTTCAGACCGCCGTACAATCGCTCGCAAACCTGCGGGACCTCGCCGAGCGGGCTGAGAGGGTCCTCACGGACCGACCGCCACAACCTGAACCGGACAATTCCGGCGGAGGGAGCAGATCGTGAGCAGTGGTGTCGAACGGAACCGGAGCGTCGCGCGCTTGGAGCGGCGGACATGACGCCGCCGGTCGCGCTGACCATCGCCGGCTCCGACTCCGGCGGCGGCGCCGGCATCCAGGCCGACCTGAAGACGTTCGCCGCGTTCGGCTGCCACGGAACCAGCGCCCTGACCGCGGTGACCGCGCAGAACACGAGGGGCGTCAGCCGCTACGTCGAGCTCGAGCCGGACATGGTGCGCGAGCAGATCGACCAGGTCGCCGAGGACCTCCACCCGAAGGCGGTCAAGACGGGCATGCTGGCGAGTTCCGCGATCATCGAGGCCGTGGCCGGGGCGATCGAGGCGAACGGCCTGCGCAACCTGGTCGTGGACCCGGTGATGATCGCCAAGGGCGGCCACGCCCTGCTGCGGGAGGAGGCGGTCGCCACACTCCGCTCGCGCCTGCTGCCCCTGGCTGACGTGCTCACCCCCAACATCCCTGAGGCCGAGGTCCTGCTCGACCGAGCCATCCGGAGCCGCGAGGAGCGCGAGCGGGCGGCTCGGGATCTGGTCGCCCTGGGCCCTCGCGTGGTCGTGGTCAAGGGTGGCCATGCCGACGGCGACGCCGACGACGTCGTCTTCGACGGCACCGCCGTCCTCTGGCTGCCGGGCAGTCGCATCAACACCGAGGACAGCCACGGATCCGGGTGCACCTTCTCCGCCGCCGCCGCCGCCGGGCTGGCCCGAGGGCTGGACAGGCGCGACGCCCTCGAGGAGGCCAAGGTCTTCATCACCGGCGCGATCCGCCACGCGCTCCGGGTGGGTTCCGGCCACGGGCCGGTCAACCCGATGTGGCGGCTTCTGCCCGCTCAGGAGGCGTGACTCGGGGAGCGCCCCTGCGGAACTCCCAAACCGTCACCCAGAGCAGCCCGACCAGCACGGCGAGCATGGCCAGGGCGAGCAGCTCGAAGCTGACCCACGAGGTCCCCGAGACGGCCGACCCCGCCGCCAGCGCGTGATGCGGCCGCCCACCGCCGGAGGGCGTGTGCCCGGGAAAGCCTCGCCCACCGTGGCCAGGTGCGAAGCCGCTTCCCCCGCCCGGTCGCCCGCCGCCCGGGGACCTGCTGCCGGACCCGGGTCCGAAGTTTCGCGAGCCACCGGCTCCGCCCATCGACATCGAGAGGAAGGGCACGTAGGAGAGAGCCGAGGCGAACTGCTCCAGCGGAGGCAGGAAGAAGAGCCACCGCGGCACGTAGAAGGCGGCGATCACGCACATGGCGTCGGCGAGATAGAAGTAGCGCTCGTGCATCGCCGGCAGCAGGTAGGGGACGAGGACCACCGACACCGCCATGGCCAGGACGATGCGGGTGGTGGTCAGCTCCGCGCGGCTCCAGAGGGCGGCGGCGATCAGGGCCAGGACCACGACCCCGGTCACGGCGGTGGCGGCGACGAGGACGGCCTCGGTGTCGGGCAGCCCGCCCAGGAACTGATAGAGGTTGGGGGCGTTGAGGGTGAGCTCCTGGTAGGTGCCGGTCTGGGTCAGGTAGACGGCGAGCAGATCCCGCGGGCTGGCGCCGAGAAGGACCGCCGGCAGGTCGGTGAGGACGTAGGCGGCCGGGATCAGGAGCAGCCAGGGCCAGCGGATGCGGCGTCCGAGCACCAGGAGCAGCAGGACCGGGAAGGCGAAGACGATCTGCAGCTTGAAGGCGAAGGCGAGCCCGAAGAGCAGGCATGCCGCCCATGAGCGCCGGCGCAGCGCCTGGTCGAGGCCGGCCAGCCCCAGTGCCGCGTAGATGGAGTCGGCCTGCCCCCACATCGAGCTGTTGACGACGACCGTGGGCAGGAGCAGGACGAGGCCACCGGCGAGCAGCGGCAGCCAGCGATTCTGGTGGCGCAGCGACACGATCCGGTAGACGGAGAAGGCGAGCAGGTAGTCGAACGAGACCGAGATCAGCTTGATCGCGTCGATCGGGGGCAGCGGCAGGTAGGTGATCGCCGCCACCAGGTAGAGATAGGGCGCGTTGTAGTTGGCGAAGTCGTATCGAAGGGCAAGGAACCCGCCGTGGCCGGCCATGAACGAGTACCACCGGCCGACGTAGGCGGCGTAGTCGCCGGACACGAACGGGAACAGCGGCAGGCGCAAGAGGATGGCCGCGGCGCCGATCAGCGCCGCGGCCGCGAAGAGGAGAAGGGCGGAGGGGCGGACCAGCCCGGCTCCGACGAGCCGGACCGCCCGATCCCTGAAGCCGCCCGGAAGGGCCGTCGTCGATTCCATGAACCTATATCAGCTGGTCTTCTGGGTGAGCACGTAGACGGTCTCGCCGCCCACGGTGGTCTTGGCGAAGTGGGATTCGACCCAGCTCGTGATCTGGGCAGCGGAGCTGGAGCCGCCGCCTGGTCCACCGCCCTGGCCGCCGGCGATGAAGTAGGCGATCCTGCCCTCGGCGACGTCACGCTCGAACTGCGCCAGCGTGGGGGCGGGGTCGCTGCCGCTGAAGCCACCGATCGCCATCACCGCCTTGCCGCCGGTGCTGAGCTCGAGGCTGGCCGCGCTCTGCGAGCCGACGGCGGCCGCCGCCCAGGTCGTCGAGGTCTTCTTGAGCAGCGAGGTCAGCGCGGCGTTGGACGCTGCCATCCCACCGCCGCCACCGCCCCGAGCGCCCTCTCCACCGGTACCAGCGGGAAAGGCCCGGGCACCCTCACCGCCCGCGCCGCCCCGTCCATGGAAGCCCTTCGCGCCGCCCGGGAAGCCCTCCCCACGACCGGGGACCGTTCCCGATCCCGGCCTGCCGCCGGAACGCTCCCCGGCGGGGAACCCGGCACCGCCGGGAGATCCGCCGCCCGGACCCATCGTGGCCGAGGCCGTGGAGGGGCCGGCGACCGGGATCGAGCCGGTGTGCGGGGTCGTCGCCGTCTGCAGAGCGTAGGCGGCGGGGCCGGCCAGGCCGGCGATCAGCATCACCGCGACCGCCGCCACCGCGACCAGCCTCCCGCGCTTCAGCGGGGCCAGCAGCAGCAGCGCCAGGGCGATCAGGCCGGCGCCGGCCACCACGTACTGGACGGCGGGATACCAGGAGGAATCGCGGAGGAGCAGCGCCTCCGACCAGACCATCGAGGCCAGGACCATGGCCGCCATGACGGCCCGGGCCGGCCACTCCCCACGCCGCTGCCAGAGCATGACGCCGCCGATCGCGACCAGGCCCGCGATCGGCGGGCCGAGGACCACCGTGTAGTAGGGGTGGATGATCCCGGACATCAGGCTGAAGACGACCCCGGTGACCAGCAGCCAGCCGCCGAGGAGCAGGAGCGCGGCCCGGGTCAGGTCGGTCCTGGGCGACCGCCGGGTCATCCAGAGGCCGGCGACCAGGGCGATCAGCGCCGCCGGGAGGAGCCAGGAGATCTGGGTTCCCATGCTGCCGCCGAAGAGCCGGGTCAGGCCGGGCGCCCCACCGAATAGCGAGTTCCCGCCGCCTCCTCCGCCGCCCATGCCCTGGCCGACGATCCGGCTCAGGCCGTTGTAGCCAAGCGCCAGCTGGAGCTCGGAGTCGTTGGTGGACCCGCCGACGTAGGGACGGGCCGAGGCCGGCCAGATCTGCACGATCGCCACCCACCAGCCGGAGGCGACGACCAGCGCGCCGGCCGCCGCGGCCAGGTGGAGGATCCGGCGCGGGAGCGAGACCGGGGCGGCCCAGGCGTAGACCAGGATCAGCGCCGGGAGGATCAGGAAGGCCTCGAGCGATTTGGTCAGAAAGCCGATGCCGATGGTGGCGCCGGCGAGGAGCAGCCAGCCCAGGCCGCCGCGCTCGGTCGCCCGGAGCGTGCAGGCGGCGCCGATGACGAGGAGGAGCGTGAGCAGGGCGTCGGGGTTGTCGAACCGGAACATGAGGACCGCCACCGGCGTCAGGGCCAGCGCGGCACCGGCGATCAGGGCGGCGGCGTCGCCGGCGCGCCGGCGGACCGCCGCGTGCAGGATCCAGACTGCGGCCACGCCCTCCAGCGCCTCGGGCGCGAGCAGGCTCCAGCTGGAGAAGCCGAAGAGGCGGGCCGACAGCTCCATCACCCAGAGCGAGGCCGGCGGCTTGTCGACGGTGATGAAGTTGGCGGCGTCGAGGGAGCCGAAGAAGAACGCCTTCCAGCTCTCGGTGCCGGCGAGGACGGCGGCGGCATAGAAGCTGTTGGCGTCGCCCGACGCGGCGAGGTTCCAGAGGTAGAGGACCGCGGTGGCGGCGAGCAGCGTGAGCAGGGCCGGCCGGGCCCATGCCGGCCGGTCGCCGGCGCCGAGCAGCAGCCGGGCCAGAGGCCCTCTCTCCTGCGCGGGGCGGTCCGCGGCCGCCGGGCGTGCGTGCCCGAGGCCGGGAATCGATGGTGACGTGTTCAAGAGCCGATCTCCTCAAGACGGGAAGTCGCGGATGGGGAGGTCCGGCCGGGCCGGAAGACCCAGGTCCGGAAGAGCAGGAAGCGGACGGCGGTCGCGGTCGCGTTGGCGGCGATGAGGACGGCCAGCTCGGCCAGCCGGTCGGAGCGGGTGAGCGCGTGGAGCAGGAACAGCGACCCGCTGGTGAGCGCCAGGCCGACGCCGAACACGACCAGGCCCTGGAGCTGGTGCCGGCCGGCGCGCTCCGGCCCCCTGACGCCGAAGGTCAGACGCCGGTTGGCGGCCGTGTTGGCGACGGCGGTGAGGAGTAGCGCGACCAGGTTCGCCAGCTGGGCGGGCGCAACGAGACGGAGCACCAGATAGATGGCGAGGTAGGCGATCGTGGAGGCGGCGCCGATGGCGATGAAGCGGACCGCCTGGCCGCGCAGCGAGGGGGATAGCTCGCCATCCGGCGAGCTCCGGCCCAGCTCGCGGCGCAGGCGGGCCAGAGGAACGGCGCCGGTCGCCATCTGGCGGGCCATGCGGACGATGCCGCGGAGGTCGCCGAGCGCGGTGGCGACGATGTCGACGCTGCTGTCCGGGTCGTCGATCCAGTCGACCGGGACCTCGTGGATGCGCAGGCCGGCGCGCTCGGCGAGGACCAGCAGCTCGGTGTCGAAGAACCAGCCGGAGTCCCGCACCCAGGGCAGGAGCCGGGCGGCGATGTCGGCGCGGATCGCCTTGAAGCCGCACTGGGCGTCGGTGAAGCGGACGCGCAGCAGGCTGCGGAGGAGCAGGTTGTAGCAGCGGGAGATCACCTCGCGCCTGGGCCCCCGGACGACCCGGGCGGAGGCGGCGAGGCGGGTCCCGATGGCGAGGTCGGAGTGGCCGCTGATGAGCGGCGCCACCAGGGGCAGCAGGCCGGCCAGGTCGGTGGACAGGTCGACGTCCATGTAGGCGAGGACGGCCGCGTCCGAGGACGACCAGGCCCGATGCAGGGCGCGCCCGCGGCCCTTCTCGTCGAGGTGGACGACGGCGACATCGGAGAGCTCGGCGGCGACCCGCCTCGCCACCCGGAGCGTCCCGTCGGTGCTGGCGTTGTCGGCGACGGTGATCCGGAAGCGGTAGGGGAAGCCGGCGGCCAGGTGGGCGTGGAGCCGGCGCACCGCCGTCTCCAGGTCGGCCTCCTCGTTGAAGACGGGGATGACGACGTCCAGCGTCGGCGGCGCGGCGTCGGCCCCCTCCGGTTGGATCGCGAGCCCGGCCAGGGTCTCGTCCCTCTCCCCCTGGACGTCACACGGTGCGATGCTCATGAGCCCAGGCTGCGGGCGTCCCCTGTGGCCGGCATTTGCCCCGGCTGTGCGTCTGCTATGAGCGCGGTCGGGAGGCGATCAGGAGGGATTCGCCGGGAGGGTGACGCGGAAGGCGGTGCTCCCCGGCCGGCTGGCGACGTCGACCCGCCCGCCGTGAGCGCCGACCACGGCGCCGACGATGGCCAGGCCGAGGCCGGTGCTGCCGGCGCCGCGGGATCGGGAGCCGTCGCCGCGGGTGAAGCGCTCGAAGAGGTCGGGCAGCAGCTCGGCGGTGATGCCGGGGCCGTCGTCCGATACCTCCAGCGTGGCGCCCCCCTGCTCACCCGCCGCCAGGCGGGTGGAGACGGTCGTCCCCGGCGGGGTGTGGACGCGGGCGTTGGCGAGCAGGTTGACGACGACCCGGTGCAGCTGGTCGGGATCCCCGATCACGGAGATCGGCTCCTCGGGAAGGTCGAGGTGCCAGGCGTGATCGGGGCCGAGGACGTGGGCGTCGGTGACCGCGTCGGCGACGACGCGGCTGAGGTCGACCGGCTCCCGGAGCGGCTCGGGCTCACCATCGAGGCGGGCGAGCAGGAGCAGCTCCTCCACCAGCATCGTCATCCTCGCCGACTCCGACTCGACGCGGTCCAGCGCGTGCGCGACCTCCCCGGGCAGCGCGTCCCGCTGGCGGCGGGCCAGCTCGGCATGACCCCGGATCGCCGCCAGCGGCGTCCGCAGCTCGTGGCTGGCGTCGGCGACGAATCGCCGCACCCGCATCTCGCTGGCGTGCCGCGAGGCGAGCGCCGCGGCGACGTGGGAGAGCATGTGGTTGAGAGCGGCCCCGACCTGCCCCACCTCGGTGCCCGGGCTGCTGTCGACGTCGGCGACCCGCACCGGAAGGGCGACCTCGCCCCGGTCCAGCGGCAGTGCCGCCACCTCGGCCGCGGTCCTCGCCATGCGCTGCAGCGGACGCAGGGTGAGGCGCAGGATCACGGTTCCGAGCACGGCCGCCATGACCAGGGCCGCGGCCGCCACCGCGCCCATGATCAGCGAGAGCCGGACCAGCGTCGCGTCGACCCCGTCGAGTGGCAGCCCGGTGACGAGGACCTCGCCGTCGGGACGGGGTATGGCGATCAGGCGGTAGTCGCCCAGGGTGCCCAGCGAGCGGGTGACCGGCCCGGCCGAGATCGGCAGCCGGGCCAGCAGGGCGCGGTCGGACGAGGAGATCCCGGCGCTGCTGATCCCGGCGCCGCGGCCGACTCCGGTCAGGATCGCCGCCTGTGTGACCTCCCCATCGCTGACGATCGCGCCCAGCGTGCCGACCGCCTGCCCGGGGGCGAGCAGGAAGCCGAGCTGGCCGGCGGGACTCCCCTGCGGCGGCCGGTCCTGCTGGTCCGGAGGCTGCCCGAACGCCGCCGCCGACCGGCCGACGGCGGCCTCCAGCTGGAGGTCGATCTGCTGGATCAGGAAGGCGCGGAGAGCGAGCCCGGTGGCGAGGCCGATGAAGACGCAGACCAGCGCCAGCATCCCCACCAGCTCGACCACGAGCCGCCGGCGCAGCGACCAGCCGGAGAACAGCTGGCGGCCGTGAAGGCGGCCCTCGCGTCGCATGTTCCGTCAGCCGGGGGGACGGAGGACGTAGCCGACGCCTCGGACGGTGTGGATCAACGGCTCCCGCCCGGCGTCGATCTTCTTGCGGAGGTAGGAGATGTAGAGCTCGACGATGTTGTCGCCGCCGCCGAAGTCGTAGCTCCAGACCCGGTCCAGGATCTGCGCCTTGCTCATCACCCGGCGCGGGTTCCGCATCAGGAAGCGGAGCAGCTCGAACTCGGTCGCGGTCAGCTGTACCGGCGTCCCCGCCCGCCAGACCTCGCGCGACTCCTCGTCCAGGGTCAGCTCGCCGACGGTCAGGCTCGAGTCGTCGGCCGGCACCGCCAGCTGCGAACGCCGCACCAGGGCGCGAAGGCGGAGCACGACCTCCTCGACGCTGAAGGGCTTGGTCACGTAGTCGTCGCCGCCGGCGGTGAGACCGGCGATGCGGTCCTGCACGGAGTCCTTGGCGGTGAGCATGAGCACGGGCAGATCCGGGGTGTCTGCCCGGAGGCGCCGGAGCACCTCGAGCCCGCTCATGTCGGGCAGCATCAGGTCGAGGACGACGACGTCGGGCCGGAAGGTACGGGCTAGGCGGAGAGCGGAGGCCCCGTCCTCGGCGCCGCGGACGTCGCAACCCTCGTAGCGGAAGACCATCACCACCAGCTCGGCCAGCGCCGCCTCGTCGTCGACGACGAGGACGCGGACCGGCTGGCCGTCGGCCCGCCGCAGGAGTGACCGGGAGCGTGCGGCCGCCTCCGGCGCCGCGTCACCCGGGTTCAGGCTGGTGGCACTCATGACCACATGTTTCCGGCCGACCCTGAGCGGTTTCTGGGCGCTTCCTGTGAAATCCCTGTGACGTGGCCGGGCCAGGGCGATTCGAGCACTCGGGCGCCGCCTCCTCGCTTCCACGTCGACCGCGCGCCGGAGCCAGGCCGGCCCTCCGCTCTTCGGCCCTGGACGGAACCATTTCCGCTCCTGACGATCCTGGGGATGAGGGGGAGGAGAGAGCATGGGGGCCTCTGCGTACGGCCCAGCAAGGGCAGATCGACCAGCCGGTGAGAGTCCGGTCCGGGCAAGCGCAAGAGGAGCCGGTAGTGAAGTCTCCGGTGACCGCCAAGAAGCGGAGCCGAAGGGAGACGGAGCAAAGCCTCAGGCCGCAACGAACGTGAACTCTGCCGCGTCGAAATCCCATCCCGCAAGGGGCCGAGCGGGCCGAGCCCGGGTAGAGCGGGCGAAGGCAGCAGTCCGGGCCGCAGATTCTGGAGCAGCCCGGAACCGCTCCGGCGTAGAGGAGTCGGCATGCAGCGAAGGCCGATCTGGTGACTGGGGAGACCCTCCTGCGCCCGCGTGCGAGGTCGATAGCCGCGGTAGCTCGACCTGGTATGAGCCCACACCCGAAGTCCGGGGCAACGCAGAGGGAGTCGGACCGGGCCATAGTACTGATGACCCCCGAGACAACAGAACTCGGGGCGAGGGAAGGGCCCGGCCTTCGGTGATGCACTCGCTGAGGGGGGAGGGGGCGTCCGGCAACCACCGGGCTCAGCGGGCAGGCCTCATTCTCAGGGCGCTGCTGTTGGATGGTTCGATCCGATCAGAGGCTTATGGGATACCTTGCATGGCCGAGTTGAAGTCGTCGGAGGGAGTAAAGATGGAGCCAGTCGCATTCATCGGGGGGATCAGATATGGTGGGTCCAATGCGAGCCGACCATTAGCTGAACTGGTGGTGCATGATCAGGGCGTCACTATCGGTCTCAGGTGGAGGTTTCTGAGTAAGCTCCTCGGTCGCTGGCTTCCAACCCTCACTGTGCACTGGGATGACATCGACACCGTCTATTCAATCCGCGGAGCTATCCTACTTCGCGACAATGTGGGTATTCGCTTTATAAGGCGAGGTAGCGATCAGCGAAGGTTCGTATTCTGGTGTACTCGCGCAGACCGTACCGCTCTGATAGAGATATTGACCAATGTTGGCGTCAACGTCATTGACGGTGGAGTCGTCTGGTAATTGTCGGCCACGTCGTCTACTCCAGACACAACGCAAATTGCGTAGATCACTCGTCAACGTGTGTCAGATTGACGGCGGCCGCAACTGGATACGAGGCATACTCCACCACCCAGATCAGAATCCTGATGTTTGGGATGGAAGTCAGCGCGAGCAGTTCCACCTCCGAGTTGCACGTCCTCGCCTAAGGGCCTTCACGTAAATTAACTTGACAAATAGTGAGATGTGTGATAGCGTCCGCACATCGACACTGAGACCGGCATCAAGGCTCGTTGGGAAGCCATCGCCCCCCACCTGAATGAACGTCAGCGGCGGCTCTGGGCCTGCACCGAAGCCCGCTCCCTCGGCCGCGGCGGCTTCTCCAT
>DATAXV010000176.1:0-43488 GCA_036272915.1 Candidatus Dormiibacterota bacterium | reverse complement strand
TGACGGTCGGGACTGTACAAACAGACCATGGACGCGCTGGTCGGCGCCTGCCACCGCTTCGCCCTTCTCGTCGCCGCCGCCGTCACCAGCATGCTCGGCGTGACCGGCGTGCCCGCCTCCGCCGGCACCGTCCCTCGGATCGGGGTCGGCCTCGGCCAGGCCCGGCCGCTTCCGGTCCACTTCTTCGGGGTCAACTTCGATTACGGCGGTCCCTCGTCCTATCCGATGGACCCGTCGATCGACGCCGAGCTGGCGGCGCTCTCCCCGGGAACCCTGCGCTGGCCGGGCGGGAACAGCGCCGACACCTTCCAGTGGCAGCAGGGGCGGCCCAGCGTCAGGGCGGCCAAGAACTTCTCCTTCACCCTCGGCGACCTGGCCAGTGCCTACCGGGCGACGGGTGCGACCCCGGTCTTCGACCTCAACGTGATGACCTCGACGCTGGCCGACCAGGAGGACATGCTGCGCGCCGCCTCTGGTCTCGGCCTGCCCATCCGCTACGTCGAGCTCGGCAATGAGTTCTACCTGTCCAACGCCGCCTATGTGAAGGCGTTCCCCACCGCCGCCGACTACGGCACGCTGGTCGCGTCCGCGGTCGTCCAGCTTCACCGGCTCTTCCCCGGCGTCGAGGTCGCCGCGGTCGGCTCGATGCCGTCGAAGACGGTGCGGGAGAAGGGCTGGAATCAGCAGGTGCTGGAGAGCGCGCAGGGCCACGGAGGCCTGCCCGACGCGTTGACCCTGCACGTCTACCCGGATCCGCTCTCGGGCGACCTCAGGACCGGCAAGCTGCCCTGGCTCTTCAAGAGCGCCTACCACCAGGAGCAGGAGATCAGGTCGACGATCGGATCCTGGCCCGACGCGCCTCCGGACGGCGCCTGGATAACCGAGTACGACCTCCGGCCCCGGCACCCGGCGGCCATCTCCAACCCGGCGCAGACCACCTATGCCGGCGCCCTCTTCGTCGCCGCCCTGACGCTGATGCAGCCGGAGGCGAGCCGGGTGCGCCTGCTCGACTTCTGGACGTCCCTCAGCCGCGGCCTCGGCGGCGATTGGTCCGGCGCCGGCACCGTGCCCAAGCTCACGCCGGCGGGTCTGGCCCAGGAATGGATCGCTAGGGCGGCGGCCGGCTCGGCCGGCTGGCGCCCCCTGACCTTCACCGGCGGCCCCCGCCTGAGCAACGGCGATCCCGACCTGATCGGATCCGCCTTCACCGCGGGAGCGGGCTCCCGGGAGGTGGTGGTGAATCTCGGCGGCGGCGGGACGGCCCTGGCCGCCGGGGAGGCGGTTCCCAGAGGAGCGCCCTTCCGGCAGGTGACCGGCGACCCCGTCGTCAAGATGACCGCGGCTTCCCAGCTGAGCCAGAGCTCCGGCCGCGTCGGGTCGGGCCTGACGCTGCCCGCCTACTCGATCACGCTCATAGGCTGAGGTCGAGTCCTTCCGGCTCCGGCTCCGGCTCCGGCTCCGGCTCCGGCGGGATGCCGGAGCCCTTCAACGCGGCGCGAGAGTGGCTCGACTCGGCCGCGGTCGGCATCATCCGCGAAAGGCTCGAGCATGGTGCGCCGCCCATTCGGCGAAGGTGAGCGGGGGGCGGGCCAGAATCTCCCCGACGGCGGTCGACGTTGGACCGGGGCGCCGGACATGACCGGCCAGGTAGCCGAGCAGGCGATCGGGGGCCTCCTCGGGAAGACCGGCGCCGATCATGGCCCCGCGGACCTCCTCCGAGGAGGTCTCCTCCCAGACCAGGTCCCGGCCGATCGCCGAGCCGATGAGACGCACCCGGTCGCGCTGGCTCAGCGGCTGCGGTCCGGTCAGGAGGTGGGCCCGCCCGGCGTGTCCGGCTTCGGTCAGAGCTCGCACCGCCACCTCGGAGAGATCGTGTTCGTGGATGGGCGAGGTGACCGCGTCGCCAAAGGCTCCCCTCACCGCATCACCCGTCCGAATCTGCGAAGCCCAGACCATGGCGTTGAGGGAGAAGTCGGCGCAGTTGAGGATGGTCCACCGCAGGCCGCTGGCACGGACCGCGTCCTCGGCCGCCCGGAGCGCGTTCGCGAACCGTTCGTCCCCACCTCCATGGGTGACCGTGGTCGCCGACACCAGAACGACGCGCTCGACGCCTCGCTCGCGGGCCAGAGACAGCAGCTCGGCGGTGGCCGTCCCGACCGCTCGCGGAATCAGGAGGAGCGCCTCCACGTCGCGCACGGCCGGTCCCAGGGTCTCCGGTTGGGAGGGATCTCCGGGCACGAGGAGCGCTCCCCCGGGGAGCGCGGCGGAGGTGGGGTCCCGGGTGACCGCCGCGACCTGTTCGCCGGCCTCGAGCAGGCCGCGCACCACCTCGCGTCCGATGTTTCCGGTTGCCCCGGTGACCATGATCATTCCGCTGACCTCCTGGCCGCCATCACATGAAGACCGGGGCGTTCCGGCGCGCCCACTCGGCGAATGGATGGGCCGGACGGCCGAGAACGCGTTCGACGTCCGGGCTCACCCGCACCTCGGCCGCCGACGGCGTGCCCAGGATGGCGAGGGTGCCCTCGACGATCGCCGGTGGCATGAACCGGAGCATCTCCTCCCGAGCCCGCTCCCGGGTCTGCTCCAGGAAGCGAATCGGGACGCCCAGCGCATGCTCGATCGCCGTCGCCTGCTCCCGGGGAGAGACCGGGACCGGACCCGTGAGATGGTAGGTGCGACCGTCATGCGCTCCATCCCGCAGGGCGGCCGCCGCCACGCCGGCGATGTCGGCCGGATCGACGAGGGGAAGCCCGACGTCGGCGGAAGGCGCGGCGGCGGTCCGGTTGCGTCGGATCGACTCCCGCCACCACAGCGCGTTGGAATCGAATCCGCCCGGCCGCAGGATCGTCCACCGCATGCCGGAGCTCCTCGCCGCTTCCTCGAACGTTCGGAAGTGGGCGGACGCGGGTGCGTCCGGCCTGGTGCCGGCGGCCTGGGAGGACAGGAGAACGATCCGACGGACCCCGCCCGCACTCGCAACCCTGAGGATGTCGCCCGGCTCCGCCGCGGTCGCCAGGAGGAACAACGACTCCGCCCCGGACACCATCGACTCCAGGGTTTCGGGTTCCTCGAGGTCCGCCCGCCTCCACGTGATGAGACCCGGTCCCGCCTCCTCCCGAGGCGTTCGAGAGACCGCCGTCACCCGCTCTCCCGCCGCGGCCAGTGCCGCGACCAGCTCCCGCCCCACGTTTCCCGTTGCTCCGGTAACCACGATCATGCGGCCAAGCTAGCACCGTCCGTATAGTAGGTACCAACAGGAAAGTGACTATCAATGAGATACTGCGATGACCTCCGGTGAGGCCAGGCCCGTCGATCCAGCCGAGCCATGCCCGATCAGCCCCGTCGTCGACGTCGTGTTCGGACAGTGGACGACCCCCATCCTCTGGCTGCTCAACGAGCACGGGCGGCAGCGATTCGGACAGCTGCAGAGCCGGATCGCGCGGATCACGCCCAAGGTGCTGACCCAGCGCCTCCGCCAGCTGGAACGCGACGGACTCGTCCGGCGCACCCACTACCCGGAGATCCCTCCCCGGGTCGAATACGAGATCAGCGATCTGGGTCGAAGCCTCGGTCCGGTGTTCGGATCCCTCGCGGCCTGGTCCGCCGAGAACCTGGGGTCCGTGGAGGAGGCCAGGCGCCACTACGACCGGAGCGGAGGGCGCCTGAGCTCGTGATGTCCCGGTTTCACCCCGTCTGGCTTCGGGGATCGAGCGACGTCCTGAGCCACGATGACACCACCTCCGGGGCGTACGATCACAGACCGTGAATGAGGAGGCGGTCGAGGCCCGGCCGCGGCGTCGACGTGGCGGGGGCCAGCCCAGGCGCAAGGCGCAGTACTGGATGGTCGTCACCACCCTGGAGAACCTCCGCAAGACGAGGGAGCGCGGCTACACGCTGCTCGGCGTCCGCAGCCGCCACCGTCGCCGGGCCGAGACCATGCGCGAGGGCGACCGCGTCCTGTACTACGTGACCGGCAAGATGGCCTTCGCCGGCACCTGCACGCTGACCTCGAGCATGTTCGAGGAGCATTCGCCGCTCTGGCGGTCGCCGCGCCGCGAGGAGGATCACCCCTGGCGCTTCCGGAGCCGCCCCGAGGTGGTGCTGGAGGAGTTGGAGTGGGTTCCCGCCCGCGACATCGCCTACCGCATGGAGTACGTGAGGAAGTGGCCGCCCGAGCACTGGGCGCTCGCCTTCCAGGGCCACGTCCACCAGCTCCCCCAGAAGGACTTCCGGCTGGTCGAGCAGGAGCTCCGGCGGACGGAGCAGAGCCGGACCGCCGCCGGTTGAGCGAGGACCCGCTCGGGGTCCGCGAGGGTTGCGCCTGGGTCGTATCCCGGGCGCGCCAGGTCCACATCGGGTCTCTGGACGCGGCCCGCGGGGCGATCGCCGGTCGCGAGGTCCCGCCCTGGGACGGGAGGCGCCACTTCTCCGGCCCGATCGACCGGACCCGGCACTACATGGTCGTCCTCGACACGCTCAACTTCTCCTTCTGGGGCGGCTCGGCCGGCGGCTACTGGGAGCTGGCGGAACGGCTGCGCGACGCCTACGCGGCCGGCGACGAGCTCGAGAGCCGGGAGCGGCTGAGCCGGATCTCGGCGGCCCGTCTGGGTGAGCTGCTCGGGCCCCTGCCCATGCTCGAGGAGCGCGCCGCCGGGCTCCGCGAGCTCGCCGCCGCCGGCCCCGACGCCATGGTCGCCGACACGGCGGTGGAGACCGCCCGCCGCGCCTCCAGGCTGCGCTCCTTCGACGACGTCGCCGACTACGACGGCCGCCGGATCCAGTTCCTGAAGCGGGCCCAGATCCTCGCCGCCGACCTCGCCGGTGCCGGAGCCTGCCGGTTTCCCGACCTCGATCGGCTGACCTGCTTCGCCGACTACAAGCTCCCCCAGATCCTGCGCGAGTGGGGCGCCATCGCCTACGGCGAGGAGCTCGCCCGGCGCGTTGACGGAAGGGAGGAGCTGGCGGCCGGTGAGCCGGCCGAGGTCGAGATCAGGGCGGCCACGGTGGTGACCGTCGAGCGTCTGCGCGAGGAGCTTGCGGGCCGGGGCCGCGACCTCCGGTCGATCGAGGTCGACTGGATGCTGTGGGAGGCGGCCCAGGACCTTCCCGGGGCGCGCCCCTACCACCGCGTCCGAACCGTCTTCTACTGAACCGGAGCCGTCAATGCGGACCGGCGGCCTGCTCGGTGCCGCAGGGACCGCCGCCCTCGTTGGCCTCGATCCCGACCTCGTCGCCGCCCATGGTCAGGATCGGCCGGTACCACGCCGACATCCGCTCCGAGGAGCGCCCGATGTAGTGACAGATGAAGGCGCGGCGGAAGCGGTCGTGACTGCTGTTCGGCTGGGATCCGTGGACGACGCTGCCGTTGAAGAAGAGGACGTCGCCGGGATCGAGCACGATCGGGGTCGCCCGCATGCCCGCGGGGACGGGAACGTAGTCGCGGGTGAAGGAGACCTCGGGATCCGCCTCCTCGGGGCAGAACACGTCCAGGCGATGGCTCCCCGGGACCACCTCGAGGCCGCCGTTCTCGGGGTCGGCCCGATCCACCGCGACCCAGGCGGCGATGCAGGTCCCGGGCTCGACCTTCAGGTAGAAGTTGTCCTGGTGCAGGGCCTGGCCCCTGGCGCCGGGCGGCTTGAAGTAGAACATGCTCTGCGCGGCCAGCGGCTCCTCCTGGAAGAGGCGCTCGAGGATCGCCGCGAGTCTGGCGTCGAGCATGTAGCGGAGCGCCATCTCGTTGAAGCGGTGGGGGTGCATGACCCGCGGGTAGACGGCGAGGATGTCCCCCTCGACGCCGCGCTTGGGCTCGAAGAAGCCGGGCACCGGCCCCGCGCCGTGCAGGGCCATGAAGTTGTCGCGAAGACCGTCGATCTCGGTACGCCCGAACAGGCCTCGGGCGATGAGATACCCCTGCTCCTCGAAGGCGGTCGCCTCCTCCGTCAGGGGCCCGGTGGCTGT
Organism: Candidatus Dormiibacterota bacterium; assembly: GCA_036272915.1. Taxonomy (GTDB): domain Bacteria; phylum Chloroflexota; class Dormibacteria; order Dormibacterales; family Dormibacteraceae; genus DATAXV01. Next base: position 37,527 of record DATAXV010000176.1, on the reverse strand, counting down.
GCTGCTCATGACCTCGACGCTACGAGCCCGCGCCGCCGGCGGGGAATGAACGGAACCGCCCGATACCTGTACGATCCTGCTGTGACCCGCCACGACGAGGCGTCACCGCCACCGGCCGTCCTGGTGGCCGGCCACTTCGTCAGGGGAGAGGGCTATGCCGTGTTCCGTTCGCGGGGCTCCGGCAGCTGGCTGGTCATGTACACGGTCGGCGGCAGGGGCCGGGTCAGGGCGCCCTCCGGCGTCGACCTGACGGCCGATCCGGGCGACCTGATCCTGCTGCATCCTCGCGCCGTCCACGACTACTCGGTGCCGCCCGGCGGGCGTTGGGAGTTCTTCTGGGCGCACTTCCAGGCTCGCCCGGAATGGCAGCGCTGGTGGCGCCTCCCCGAGATCGCACCGGGCCTCGCCCGGGTCCGGATCTCGGCTTCGGCGACGCGATCACGGGTCTCCGACGCCTTCACGACAGTACAGGCGGAGCTCGCGCGGTCACCGGGTCAGGACGACCCCGATCTGGGCAGGCTGCTCGCGCTCAACCGGCTGGAGGAGGTGATGCTCCTGGCTGCGGGCGAGGGAAGCGCGGGCAGGCCCCTCGACCCTCGCATCGAGCGGGTGCTGACGATCATCCGCGAGAACCCGGCGGCCCCGCATCGCGTCGACGTCCTGGCCCGGGAGGTGGCCCTCTCGCCGTCGCGGCTGGCCCACCTCTTTCGCGAGCAGGTGGGTGACTCGATCAGCAACCTGATCCTGAACCTCCGCGTCGAGGAGGCCGCGCGGCTGCTCCGCTTCACCTCGGAGAGCCTGGAGACGATCGCGTCGACGGTCGGCTTCTCCTCGTCCTTCTATCTCAGCCGCCAATTCCGCCGGCGCCAGGGGGTGAGTCCCCGCGGTTATCGCCGCGGCCAGGGTCGGTGAGCGCCGGCCTGGCGCGTGACCTGGGTGGCGACGCGTTCCCCGCCGCAGCGTGATGGGAACCTCGGGAATACTCGCTCTCGGCGGCGGTGCGCCGCCTCGATGGTCTGTTCAGGTCGGCGCTCTCCGATCCCCGAGCGACCCTGGATCCGCGCGGTCTCGGCGGGGGTGCCTGACCGGCGGCGACGTTGCCTATGCAACCTCCCCTCCCTGCTCGCGACGGCGCGAGGCAGATACTTCGGAGGTCGCGGGGGATCCCCCGCGACGGCCCCAGTCACAAGGAGGATGCATGTACGACGCGATGCTGGCGGAGACCGTGCACATCGCCGGTCACGGTGGTGATGAGATCGAGGCTTACCTCGCCCGTCCGCTCGGCCCGGGCCCACGCGGTGGGGTGGTGGTGATCCATCACATGCCCGGCTACGACGAGGCGACCAAGGAGATCACGAGGAACTTCGCGTTCCACGGCTACAACGCGATCTGCCCCAACCTGTACTGGCGGGAGGCGCCAGGCGCGAGCCCGGACGACGCGGCGGCCACCGCCCGAGCTCAGGGCGGCGTTCCCGACGAGCGTCTGGTCGGCGATGTCGGTGGCGCCGCCGCCCACCTCCGCGCGATGACCACGTCCAACGGCAAGGTCGGTGTCATCGGCTACTGCTCGGGCGGGCGCCAGTCGTTCCTCTCCGCCTGCAGCCTGCCGGTTGACGCCGCCGTCGACTGCTACGGCGCGTTCGTCGTCGGCAAGCCGCCGGAGGGCATGCCGCTCAAGGTCGGCCCGATCGTGCACCTGGCCAAGGACCTCCACTGCCCCCTCCTCGGCCTCTTCGGAGCCGAGGACGCCTACCCCTCGCCGGCGCAGGTGGCCGAGCTGGAGGAGGCGCTGAAGGAGCACGGCAAGACCTACGACTTCCACAGCTACGAGGGCGCCGGGCACGCCTTCTTCGCCGTCGACCGTCCCAGCTACCGGCCGGAGGCGGCCAAGGACGGCTGGGAGCGCATCTACGACTGGTACGGCCGCTACCTGGCGGCCTGAGGAGCGAGCCATGTGCACCTACATCACCAAGAGCCTCGAGGTCGAGGGCAGCGGCAAGGCCGGGTCGGGCTGGCTGCCGCTGGAGAAGGCGACGGTCTACTTCGATCATCCCCAGCACGCTCCCGCCGAGCACACCCTCAACATCGACTTCCTGAATCCCTCCAAGGGACCCTCGGCGCGCATCGCCGTGGAGCTGACCGCACCGTCGGCGATGGCGCTGGTCGAGGCCATCCAGGCGACGCTGGCCGAGGTCCCGCCGGGCCTGATCCCCGAGCTCGAGGCGGCTTCGAGCAGAGGCTGACATGATGGTGCCGGGGGCCGCGGCCCCCGGCGCCCCCGCGCCGCACGTCACAAAAGATGGTTCAGGCGGTGCTCTCCCTGCAGTGAAGGCCAAGGTCGTGAGTTCGCAGTCCGGGATACGCGGTGAGAGAGGAACGGTCACCGCAGACCCCTTCGAGCGCCTCTTCCTGGCTGAGTACGGCAGGGTGGTGGCGATCGCCCATCGGGTGCTCGCCGAGCGCAGCGAGGCCGAGGATGTGGCCCAGGAGGTGTTCCTGGACTTCCATCGGCGCCACGATCCGGAGGCCGACTACGCCGCGCCCTGGCTTCACCGGGCGGCCACCCACACCGCTCTCAACCGGATCCGTTCTCACCGTCGGCGCCAGCGCCGCGAGCTGGCCAGCGCCGATCTTCAGAGCGACGCCCCCGACCCCCAGCAGGTGGTCGAGGTCATGGAGGAGCGGCAGCGGGTGCGCCAGGCCCTGCGCCGCATGCCCCGAAAGGCGGCGTCCGTTCTGACCCTGCGCTACAGCGGCCTCAGCTACGTCGAGGTCGGTGCCGCGCTGGGTGTGAGCACGGGTCAGATAGGGACCCTCTTGCGGCGCGCGGAGCAGGCTCTGCGCAAGGAGATGAACCACAATGCGACACCTCAGTGAGGGGACGCTGCGGCGCCTGTACGACGATCCTCACGCGATCGAGGAGCGGGACAGGCGGCACTTCGCCGGCTGCGAGGTGTGCCGCGAGCGTTTGGACGCGATCGCCGGTGACGCTCGCGAGGCGCGGCAGGCGCTGCTGGTCGACGGGGTGACGGTGGATTCGCACGCCGCCTACGAGCGGCTGCGGCGCGCCCTGCCCGAGTCGGGCCGTGAGCGCCGCCCGGTGCGAGCGCCCTTCCGACTCGCCGGCTGGCGGGTCCCCGCCCTCGGCGTCGCCCTGGCCCTGGTGCTGGTCGGCGCGCTGACCCTGTCCCCGTTCGGCGCCAGCCTCGACCAGCTCTTCCAGCCCAAGCAGATCCAGCCGGTCACTCTCTCCAGCCAGGACGTGGACAGCCTGCAGCCGCTCGCCAGCTACGGCACCGTCGCCTGGCAGTCGCGCCCGGCGGTGCAGAGCCAGAGCTCGGCGGCGGCGGCGGCGTCAGCCAGCGGCCTGGCCGAGATCCAGCCGACCAACCTGCCCACGGGCGCGTCGGCGCTGCCCGAGAGCTGGGACTCGATGAATCAGAGCGTGAGCAGCTTCACCTTCGATCAGGCCAAGGCGGCGGCCCAGGCGGCCAGGGACGGCCGTCAGGCGCCCACCTTCCCGGCCGGGGTCGACGGCAGCACGCTGGTCCTCAAGGGCGGTCCCGGTGAGGCCGCCATCTACGGCGACACCGGCCAGCTCAAGTCGGCCGAGCAGAGCGGCGACACCAGCAACATCGGCAGCGTCCTCGCCATCGGCGAGGCGCGGGCGCCGACCGTCTACTCCACCGGCGTCAGCCTGGACGAGCTCAAGCAGGTCCTGCTCTCGCAGCCCGGCCTGACCGCCAACGCCCGCAACCTGATCCAGTCGCTCGGCGGCTCGGCCGGCAGCCTGCCGATCCCGATCCCGCTGGCCCAGGCGTCGGCCACCTCGGTCACCGTCCATGGGGTGCAGGGCACCGCCTTCGGCGACAACACCGGTCTGGGCGCGGCCGTGGTCTGGATCCAGAACGGGGTCGTCTACGCCGTCGGCGGGACCTACTCCCTGAATCAGGTCCTGGCGGTCGCCAACGGACTCCCGTAGGCTGACCGGGTCACCGTGGTAGACCTGCTTCAGCAACAGGCGGCGGCCCAGGCGGCCGCCGCCTCTCCCGCCATCCACACCGTCGAGCTGGCCAAGCGTTACGGACGGACGGTGGCCCTGGCAGGCCTCTCCATGACCGTGCCCAGGGGCGAGGTGTTCGGGTTCCTGGGGCCCAACGGCGCCGGCAAGACGACGGCGGTCAAGCTCCTGCTCGGCCTGGTCCCGCCCACCTCCGGCGAGGGATGGTTGCTGGGCCACCCGGTCGGGTCGGTCGAGGGCCGCCGGCGCGTCGGCTACCTGCCCGAGCTGTTCCGCTACCAGCCCTGGCTCTCCGGCCGCGAGGTGCTGGCCCTCCACTGCGAGCTGATGGGATTGCCCCGCGCCGGCTGGAAGGAGGAGATCGACCTCTCCCTGCACACCTCCGGCCTCGGCGCTCGTGCCGACGACAAGGTCCGCGAGTACTCCAAGGGCATGCAGCAGCGGCTCGGCCTCGGCGCCGCCCTGCTCGGCTCCCCTGAGCTGGTCCTGCTCGACGAGCCGACCAGCGCCCTGGACCCGATCGGGCGCCACGACGTGCGCGAGATCATCCACATCGTCCGCGAACGCGGCGCCGCCGTGTTCCTCAACTCCCACCTGCTGACCGAGGTGGAGATGGTCTGCGACCGAGTGGCCATGGTCGACCACGGCCGCGTGATCGCGACCGGGACCCTGGACGAGCTGCTCGGCGGGCACGCCTGCCGCTTCCGCGTTGCCGGCCTGACGCCACAGCAGCGCCACTCGCTGTCCCACTTCGGCGAGATGCAGGACGACGGCGAATGGATGCGGCTTCTCCGGCTGGAGCCGGAGTCGGTGCCCGACGTGGTCGCCGAGGTGGTGGGCATGGGGGGGCGCGTCTACGCGGTCGAGCCGAGAGTGCGGACACTCGAGGATCGCTTCCTGGAGCTCTTGCGCGCGGAGCCGGGGGAATGAGACCGATCCTGACCTTCGCCCGCCTGACGCTGGTCGAGGCCTCTCGCCGGCGCCTCCTCCTGGCCCTGGTCCTGCTCACCGTGGTGGTGTGCGGCTTCACCGGCTGGGGCTTCTCGCGCATAACCGCCCCGGCCCTCAGCGGCGGCCAGCAGCTGAGCACGGTCGAGGTGCGCACGGTCGCCTCGCAGCTCCTGATCCTGGTCGCCTTCCTCTTCTCCGGGGTCCTGGCCCTGAGCTCGGCGCTGACCGCGTCGCCGGCCATCTCCGGCGACATCGAATCGCATCTGACGACGGCGATGCTGGCCCGGCCGGTCCTGCGCGCCCAGTACGTGCTGGGCAGGTGGGCGGGGCTGGCGGTGCTGGTGATCGCCTACGCCGCGGGGTCCTCGGCGCTGGAGCTGGCCGTGGTCGACATCACGGTCGGATACCTGCCCCCGCACCCGGCGCAGCTGGTCCTCTTCATCGCCGCCGAGGGCCTGGTCCTGATGTCCCTGGCTCTCTGCCTCTCGACGCGCCTCTCCGGCATGACCGGAGGGCTGATCGCCATCGCCGCCTGGTTCATCGCCTGGCTCACCGGAGTGCTGGCCGCGGTCGGCCAGGTCATATCCAACGTGGCGCTGGAGAATCTGGGTCTGGCCGTCCGGCTGCTGATGCCCGTCGACGCCCTCTGGCGGGGCGCCATCTACGCGATGGAGCCGGCGGCGATCGTGGCCGCCGCCTCGCAGAATCGGGATCTCGGGGCGAACCCCTTCACGGTCCTGACGCCGGTGCCGCCGGCGATGCTGGTCTGGTCCGTGGTCTGGGTCGTCGCGATCGTCGGGCTCAGCCTCTGGAGCGTCCAGCGCCGCGATCTCTGACCCGCGCCACCACCTCCTCGGGCAGGTGCCTGACCGGTGGGCCTGGCGGGGAAGGCCGTGCCGGCGTTCGCCGGCGCTTCGGTGCCCAGCCTGGCATCGACGAGGTCCTCGATCACCCGAGGAGATGCTCAGACATCGCCTCGGATCTCCCTCAGGAGCTCAGCATCAGCGCTTCGGCGCGGGGCTCTTGCTCGCGATCGTGGGTATCTACGGCGAGGTGAAGGCCAAAACGACCAGGGCCCGGCTCACACACCGGGCCCTGGGTCGCGCAGGCGGGCGCCAAGCTACCAGGCGTAGTGCTCGGGGGCCGTCTTGTAGCCGGGGAAGATCTCGTCGAGGCGGGCCAGTGCAGCCTCGTCGAGATGCACGCTCAGCGACCGAACCGCCGAGTCGAGGTGCTCCTGGGTGCGGGGACCGACGATCGGCGCGGTGACGCCGGGCTGGTGCCGGAGCCAGGCCAGGGCCACGTCGCCAGGCTCGTGGCCGAGTTCGGCGCAGTAGTCCTCGTAGGCTTCGATCTGGGCCCGGTTTCGGGCGACCGCGTCGGCGGCGCGTCCCTCCAGCCGCCGCTTGCCCTCGCGTTCCTTGCGCAGCACTCCACCGAGCAGGCCTCCCTCCAGCGGCGACCAGGGGATGACCCCGATGCCGTACTCGCGAGCTGCGGGAAGGACCTCGAGCTCGATCCAGCGGGTGGCCAGGTTGTAGATGGACTGCTCGCTGACCAGGCCGGTGAAGTTCCGCTTCGCGGCCGCCGCCTGCGCCCGGGCCAGATGCCAGCCGGCGAAGTTGCTGCTGCCGACGTAGAGGATCTTGCCCTGGGCGACGGCGACCTCGATCGCCTGCCAGATCTCCTCCCACGGGGTCTCGCGGTCGACGTGGTGGAACTGGTAGAGGTCGATGTAGTCGGTCTGGAGCCGCTTCAGGCTCGCGTCCAGCGCTCGCCTGATGTTCAGGGCCGAGAGCCTGCCCTCGTTGGGCCAGTCGCCCATGGCGCCGAAGAGCTTGGTGGCGAGGACGGTGCGCTCCCGCCGGCCGCCGCCCTTGGCGAACCAGCGGCCGAGGATCTGCTCGGTGGCACCGACGCCGAGGGTGCGCCCGTAGCGGTTGGCGGTGTCGAAGAAGTTGATGCCCTGCTCGTGGGCCGATTCCATGATCGAGTGGGAGTCGGCCTCGCTGGTCAGAGGCCCGAAGTTCATGGTGCCGAGGCACAGGCGGCTGACGGTCAGGCCGGAACGACCGAGATGCGTGTACTCCATGGGCCAACCATGCCAGAACCGCGATCCGGCCCGGTGCAAGACGTCCGGCTCAGGCCGTCGGCCGCGGGTCGTGAGCGATGATGGGGAGCGATGAGCGACTACAGCGGACATGTTGAAGCCGGAGGCGCCGCCGCGACCCGCGAGCTGGCCGGCCTGGTCATCACCAAGGTCGCGGTCGGGTCGATGGATAACGACGCCTACCTGCTGCGCTGCACGCGCACCGGCGAGCAGCTGCTGATCGACGCCCCCACCGACGCCCCCCGGCTGCTCGAGGTCATCGGCGACGGCGGCCTGAAGACCCTCGTCACCACCCATGCCCACAAGGACCACTGGCAGGCGCTGACCGACGTCGTCCGCGCCACCGGCGCCCGCACCGCCGCCCATCCGGTCGACGCCGTCGTCCTTCCCCTCACCCCGGACTTCCTCCTCGACGACGGCGACACCGTGAACGTCGGAGAGGCCGAGCTGGAGGTGCTGCACCTCCCCGGTCATTCGCCGGGCCTGATCGCGCTGCTCTACCGCGACCCGGAGGGGTCGCCGCACCTGTTCGCCACCGACGCGCTCTTCCCCGGCGGTCCGGGAGGAACCAGCAACCCCGAGGACTTCGACACGATCATGACCGCGCTCGAGACCAAGGTCTTCGACCGGCTGCCCGACGAGACCTGGGTCTACCCCGGTCACGGCGACGACACCACCCTGGGCCGGGAGCGTCCCCACCTGGGCGAGTGGCGGGCTAGGGGCTGGTAGGCATCACCCCCGGCCCGGTGGCCGGGATGAGATCGTCCCCGCGGCGGCGCACGGTGAGCACCGAGACCACGCAGAGAACGCCCAGGATCGCGGAGAAGAGCACCAGGCCGTAGAAGCCGAACCGGTCGACGAAGACCCCGGCGATGGCCGACCCGGCGAGCTGGCCGATGGCGAGGGCCAGGGAGTAGAGACCCATGACGGCGCCGCTGCGGCCGGTGACGGCCTCGGCGGCGGCGCTGAGCTGGGTCAGTGCCGCCGGCGTGAAGCCGCTGAGGATGAGCACGCCGATCAGGGTGATGGCGAGCAGCACGACGGCCATGACCTCCGAGCCTCCACTGAGGTCGCGAGGCCGGTCGGCCAGGCCGTTGAGGATGGCCAGGGCGAGCATGGCGATGCCCAGCCCGACCATCCCGACCAGCATCACGGTGGTGCGCCGGAGCTCCCCGATCAGCCAGATCCATCCGGCCATCCCGAAGACGAAGAAGAGCGCGATCACGCCCACGTCGAGGGAGGCGCCGGTGCGGGTGAAGGTCCCGTACATGAGCTGGTGCGGGTGGAGCTCGCGGGCATGCTTGTGGGCCAGCGTCAGCACGCCGAGCACGATCCAGGCGCCGAGCACGCCGTTGATCGAGAGCCACGCGGGCAGGAAGGTGGCGACCTGCCGGTGGCGGAGCACGCCGAGGCTGTCGAAGATCGAGGCCAGGAGCGGCCTGACCCGGGCGTTGACCGGCGCCTTCATCCCACGCGTGCCCAGCGCCAGCGAGATCAGGACGATCAGGTAGATGAGGACGACCACACTGAAGCCCCAGGCGTTGAGGGAGGCGCTGATGCGACCGCCCAGCGGGATGGCGACGACGAGCCCGGCGACGGTCGCCATCTGGAAGGCGGTCACGGCACGGGTGCGCCATCGCGGCGACCCCGCGGTCACGTCGGTGAGGTAGGAGAGCGTGGCGGGCACGTTGGCGCCGCTGGCCGCGCCCTCCAGCAGCCGGCCCATGAGCACGGCCACGATCAGGACCGCCCAGCCGCCGTGCGTGATCTGGCGGGAGTCCGGGAGCAGGTGGGCGACGGTGAAGAAGACCACACCGGCGCAGCCGGCCATGACCGGTGACAGCAGCAGGAAGAAGCGCCGGCCGAAGCGGTCGGAGAGACCTCCGGACGCGAGCGACACCACCAGCTCGGAGAGGTAGAAGGCCTCGAGGACGAGGGCGATGGCGGCCGTCGACGCGATGCGCTGGCCCAGGTAGAAGCCGAGGATGGTGAAGCTGATCCGGGAGGCCAGGCGGAGCAGGAAGGTGGCCGCGATGACGGTGCTCAGCCGGGCCCTCTCGCTCCTGGTCGGGGGCCTCTCGACCAGGCGCGCAGCCCGGGCCGGGGGCGCCAGCGGCGGCACCGGGCGTCGCTCCAACGTCCGCCTACCCATGCTGGCGGCAACGCCCAGGGTTCGTCATGTCCGCGCTCAACCTTACGGCCGGTTTCGTACGTGCGCCACCTCGCCGGGCGAATCGCCCCGAGCGGGCGGGATCAGGGATACAGACCCCGCTCCCGGGTGGCACCCGCGACGCGCTCCACGGCCTTCACATAGGCCGCCATCCGCATCGGCAGCTTCCGCTCCTCGGCGACGGCGAGGACCTCGGAGAAGGCGCGGTTCATGATCGCACCGAGCTTCTCGTTGACCTCGTGCTCGGACCAGAAGAACGACTGCAGATCCTGGACCCATTCGAAGTAGCTGACGGTCACGCCGCCGGCGTTGGCCAGGATGTCGGGGACCAGGAACACGCCCTTGCGCTGCATGATCTCGTCGGCCTCGGGGGTGGTCGGGCCGTTGGCGCCCTCGACCACGAGCCGTGCCCTCACGTCCCCGGCGTTGCGGGAGGTCAGCTGGTTGCCGAGAGCGGCCGGGACCAGGACGTCGCAGTCGACGGCCAGGGGGTCCAGGCTCGAGATCGGCTCGGCGCCGGGGAAGCCCTTCACCGTGCCCTCCCGCTTGAGGTGGTCGAGGACGCTCTGCAACGGCAGGCCCTTGGGATCGTGGATGCCGCCGTACTGATCGGAGACGGCGACGATGGGGCAGCCCTGGGCCTGGAGCAGGCGGGCCGTGGTGCTGCCCACGTTGCCGAAGCCCTGCACCGAGACCCGGGCCCGGCGCCGGTCCATGCCCAGGTGCTCGAGGGCGGCCAGCGTGCACAGCATGACGCCGCGACCGGTGGCCTCGATCCGTCCCAGCGAGCCGCCGACCTCGACCGGCTTGCCGGTCACGGCGGCGGTCACCGAGTACCCGGCGTGCATGGAGAGGGTGTCCATGATCCAGGCCATGACCTGGCCGTCGGTGTTGACGTCGGGGGCGGGGATGTCGCGGTCGGGTCCGATCAGGAGCGAGATCTCGGTGGCGAAGCGACGTGTCAGGCGCTCCAGCTCAGCCTCGGTCAGGACCCTGGGGTCGAGCACCACGCCGCCCTTCGCCCCGCCGTAGGGGATGTTGACGACGGCGCACTTCCAGGTCATCCACATGGCCAGGGCCTTGACCTCGTTGAGGGAGACCCCGGGGTGGTAGCGGATGCCGCCCTTGGCCGGCCCGCGGTTGATGTTGTGCTGGACGCGATATCCGGTGAAGACCTCGACCCGGCCGTCGTCCATCTTGACCGGGAACTGGCAGGTGAACTCGCGCTGGACCTCGCGCAGTACGATCCGGAGCTCCGGCTCCAGACCGACGATGTCGGCCGCCTGATCGAACTGCCGCTGGGCGGTGCGCCACTCGTCGGCCTCTTCGATCCTGTTCTCGTTCACCGCCGGTTCGGCTGTTGCCGTTCTCTTCATCGATTCCTCAACTCAAGGGGGCCTGATCGTGCGCGGCCCAAGGATAGGCCGCTCGCGAACACGATGGCCTGTTGGGGACGAACTCGAACACCGGTGCCGGAGGCGGACCGACGCGGGGCGCCGATGAGCGATCCGAGCGCCCAATGCGGAAGCGATACGTCCGGAATGCCGGTTAGCATCCTGGCCTCGACGAACGGCGCGCACGTCACCGTTCGACCAATGGGAGCCTGACCATGAAGATCAAGCGACAGATCATCGTCTTCGACGCCGCCGATCTCGCCGCCGAGAGCGGCTTCTGGGCGCGGCTGCTCGGAGGCACCGTCGACGCGGACGAGGACTGGCACAGCGTGCTGGTCGATGGCGAGTGGCGGATCGGCGTCCAGCTGGCGCCGAACCACGTCGCCCCGGACTGGCCGGATGGGAGCCCGGAGCAGCAGATCCACCTCGACCTCTGGGTCGAGGATCTCGGCGCCGCCCACGAGGACGCGATCGCGGCCGGGGCACGGCTGCTGAGGCCGGCCGACGATCCCGCGGCGGCCGAGGGCTACCAGGTCTACGCCGACCCGGCGGGCCACCCCTTCTGCCTCTGCTGGGCCTGATCGACCCCGAGTCGGGGTGGATGGCGCCTGCCCGCGCCATCCACCTCAGTGCCGGTCAGCTCAGGTTGATGCGCCCCCCGCGCCAGCGGCCGCCGGTGAAGTCGGGGAACTCGACCGGGGCGCTTCCCGAGGCGACCGAGGCCTCGCTCAGCGGCCCGACGGCGCTCAGCGCCGCGGCGTCGTAGACGTCCATGTCCGGCGCCGAGCCGGCGTGCATACAGTCGATCAGGCGGCTGATCATGATGAAGTCCATCCCGCCATGGCCGCCCACCTCGCGCGCCCGGCTGCCCTCGTCCCGCCAGAGCTGGTGCCGGTACCGCTCGCGGTAGCGATCCAGGGGGCCGAACTCCTCGCGGCCCATCTCTCCGCCCGTCTCCCCGGAGCCCTTGGCGTCCCGCTCCAGATAGATCCGGGGCGGGGAGTCGCGAAAGGTCCCCCCGGTGCCGATGAGCACATTGCCACGGCTGTAGGGGAGGGGGTTGACGACGTCGTGCTGAACGGTGATGGTGAGCCCCCTCGCCGTCTTGATCAGCGAGGTGTTCATGTCCCCGCAGACGTAGGTCTCAGACTGCTTGGGGCTGTCGGCGGGCACGTTCTCCGCCCGCCAGGCCTCGAGCCCGCGGTGGGGCGAGCTCATCGAGACCAGGCGCTCGAAGCGGTCGCCGCGGTTGATCTCAAGCCAGTTGGCGGCAGGCCCGAGCCCGTGCGTGGGGTAGAGGTTGCCGTCCCGCTGGGTGTGGGGGAAGCGGCGCCAGAGGCCCGCTCCAACGTCGGAGAGCAGCATCCTCCGGAGGTCGTGGATGTACGAGCCCTCGGCGTGGAGCAGATCGCCGAAGGCACCGTCGCGGACCATGTTCAGGATCAGCAGCTCCTCGTCGCCGTAGCAGCAGTTCTCCAGCATCATGCAGTGGCGGCGGGTCCGCTCCGAGGTCCGGACCAGACTCCAGCACTGGTCGAGGGTGGTCGCGGCAGGGACCTCGACGCCGACGTGCTTACCGTGCTCCATCGCCTCGACGGCCAGCGGCGTGTGTCCGTCCCACGAGGTGCCGACGATGACCAGGTCGACGTCGTCGCGGTCCAGAACCTCCCTGATCTCGCCGTCGGACGCGCCGCAGATCCGGACCGGCTCCTCCGAGACCTCCCGGATCTGCGCCTCCGCCTTCCTGGCGCTCTCCTCGACCGCGTCGCAGACGGCGACGACGCGGATGCCGCGGGTGGCGAGAAGGTTGCGCAGCAGGCTCCGCGCCCGGCCACCCGCGCCCAGCATGGCGACCCCGACCACCTCACGCGGTTCGAATCGGAGGTCGGTCACCCCGGCCCCCTGTCCACCCGATGGCGTCGAATCACTCATCCACCAGCCCTCCTTTCGAAGTCAGCCGTCGACAAACCCGGGCCGTGCCCGGAAACCTCATGGTGACAGGGCGGGGCGGGCGCGACCTGGCGGGGGAGGTTCAGGCCAGCTGCGCCGAGCGCGGGTAGCGGGCGTCGGGATCGCAGAGGACGTTGACGCAGGCGGGGAGCCCGGAGTCGAGGGCCCGGCGCACCGCGGGTCCGATCTCCTCCGCCGTCCGCACCAGCTCGCCGTGGCCGCCCAGGGCGCGCACGACCTCGTCGTAGCGGGTGCCGGGGCGGAGGTCGGTGACGATGCTGGTCCCCATCATGTCCTCCATGGGGTGCTTCTCCAGCGCCCAGATGCCGTCGTTGCCGATCACGCAGACGACCGGCAGGCGGTGCCGGAGGAAGGTGTCGAACTCCATGCCGGCGAAGCCGAAGGCCCCGTCCCCGGAGAGAAGGATGACCTGGCGGTCGGGGTGCAGCACCTTGGCGGCGAGGGCGTAGCCGGGCCCGGCGCCGAGGCAGCCGTAGGGTCCGGGGTCGAGCCAGAGCCCGGGCCGGGAGCGGTGGAGGAGCCGGCCGGCGAAGGACACGAAGTCGCCGCCGTCGCCGACCAGGATGGCGTCGTCCGCCACCGCCCGCCCGACCTCGGCGACGAGCCGCGCGGGATGCACCGGCGAGCCGGCGGAGGCGGCCAGCGCCGCGTCTCGCTCGGCGGCCTGGGCGGCGGCCGCCGCGATCCCGGCCGACCATTCGGGATCTCGCCGGGTCGTGCCCAGGCCGTCGGCCAGCGCACGCAGAGCGAGGCGGACGTCGCCGTACAGTGCCGCCCCCGGCCGCCGGTGCTTGTGGCGGTCGTCGGTGTCGACGTAGATCACCTGCGCGTCCTCGGGGAAGAGGGGCGGCTGGCCGAAGCCCAGCCGGAAGTCGAGCTCGGCCCCGGCGACCAGGATCACGTCGGCGCCCCCCAGCGCCCGGCTCCGGGCCCGGGAGGCGAAGAGCCGGTGGTGGGGCGGGAGCATGCCCCTGGCCATGCCGTTCAGCACCACCGGCGCATCCAGGGCCTCGGCCAGCCGGCGCAGCTCCTGCTCGGCGCCGGACCACCAGACCCCGTTGCCGGCGACCAGCGCCGGGCGGGCGGCTCCGCTGAGCAGGGCCAGGGCCCGCTCCACCTCGGACGGGTCGGGCGCCGCCCCCGGCGCCGGCCCGAGGTCCGCACCGGTCTCCACGTCACCCACCGACAGGAACACGTCAAGCGGGACGTCGAGGAAGGTGGGGCCGGTGCGCGGCGTGAGCGCCATGCGCACCGCCTCCTCGGCCAGCTCCTGAGCCCGCTCCGCCGACTCCAGGGTCCGCGCCGACTTGGTCAGGCTGCTCACGATCGGCAGCTGGTCGAGCTCCTGCAGCGAGCCCATGCCCCAGCGGGCCATCGGCGCCCTTCCCCCGATGACGAGCAGCGGGCTGTCGTTCTGGCGGGCCTGGGCGAGGGGCGAGATGGTGTTGGTGACGCCGGGGCCGGCGGTGACCGCGGCCACCCCGACGCCCCGCGTCAGCCGCGCCCAGCCCTCGGCGGCGAAGCCCGCCGTCTGCTCGTGGCGGACGTCGATGAGGCGCAGGCCCTGCTCTAGGGCGCCGGCATAGAGGGCCCAGATGTGCCCGCCGTTGAGCGTGAAGAGAGGAGGGGCGCCGGCCCTGGCGAGGACCTGGGCGATGATCGAGCCGGTGGCGGCGTCGGCCACGGTCGGTCTCAGCCGCTCCGCTGGGCCCAGGGCATGAAGGGCGTCGTGAACCTCGCCGCCATCCCTCCGTCGCGGTCGATGGCGACCATGCCACCGGTTGCCCCGAGGCGGCTGGAGAGCAGATCCATGGCGCTCGACAGGGCGGCCTCCGCGTCCATCGAGGCCATCTCCAGCACGGCCCGGTGGCAGAGGACGAGGCGCATGAAGTTCTCGCCGACGCCGGTCGCGCAGGCCGCGCCCAGCCGGTCGTCGGCGTAGAAGCCGCACCCGATCAGGGGCGAGTCGCCGACCCTCCCCGGCAGCTTGCCGGCGACGCCGCCGGTGCTCACCGCCACCGCCAGGCGCCCGCCGTCGTCCCTGGCCACGGCGCCGACCGTGTCGGCGGCCTCCCAGCGCTTGACCTGGCGGTCGGTGGCGAAGGTCCCGGGCTCACACCGGGCGACGCCGGCCGCGGCGGCGAGGCGCGAGGCGCCCTCTCCGATCAGGAGCAGGTGCCGGCCGTCGTCGAGCACGGCGCGAGCCGCGTCGACCGGGTGGCGCAGGTCGCGCACCCCGGCGACGGCGCCGCTTCGCAGCTCGGTCCCGTCCATGATCGACGCGTCGAGCTCGATCGTCCCATCCTGGGTCAGCGCGGCTCCGACGCCGGCGTTGAGAAGTGGCTCGTCCTCCATCTGCCGCACGGCTGCCTGGACGGCGGCCAGCGCGCTCTCACCGATGACCGCCCAGCCCGCGTCGAGGGCACGGTCGACGGCGGCCTGCCGCTGCGGGCGGTCGGCGATCGCCCCGCCGGCCCCGCCATGCAGGACCAGCTGGGCCATCAGCTCAGAGGCCGGACCGAAGCACCGGTCCGGATGGAATCTGGTCGCATGCCCTAACGATGACGGCTCCGGTCACCCTGCGTCGGCGATCCCGACTCGGGGCCTCCGCCGCATCAGGACGGGCGGCGGCTGGTGAAGCCGAAGCGACCGACGGCGACCCCGACGATGAGGACGACGAAGCCGATCACCTCCCAGGTCTGGCTGCCCGACATGAAACCGCCCTTGATCACGCCGGTTCCCTGCAGGATCCAGACCAGCCCGGCCAGAACCAGGATCACGGCCGGTATCAATGCCAGCCGACGAAGATTCATCGCGCGATTATCCCCCGTTTGAGATGGACGGCGAACGCAACGGTCCCCTTCCTTCCGGAGCACCCGGAAGCGGAGATGAGTGGCCTGCGGCGACTCCCTGACCTCCAGCCGCTCCCGCCCGAGCGCGGCTTGTGGTTTCGAGGTCCGGCCAGGTGACGAAGCCGTCAACCGGCATCGGGACGTACGCCTCGACGATCGCCATATCTCCACTTCCCTGTACGTGGCAGCGTTACGGGGTCGTCGGATCGCCGAACCGGATGGCTGGAACTCGACGTCACCCGGTCGGCGCTCCTTAGACTTGCGGACCGTGAGCAATTCCGCCCTCCGCGTCCTGCTGCTGGAGAACATTCACCCGGACGCCGCGTCCACGCTTTCCAGCTCGGGATTCGAGGTCGAGTCGGTCGGTCACGGCATCGAGGAGGCGGCATTGCTGCCGCGTCTCGAGGGCGTCCGTGTGCTCGGGATCCGCTCCGGGACCAAGGTCACCGAGTCCGTGCTCGACGCCGCACCCGACCTGCTCGCGGTGGGCGCCTTCTGCATCGGGACCGACCAGGTCGACCTGGGCGCGGCCTCGCAGCGCGGCGTGGCCGTCTTCAACGCCCCCTTCTCCAACACCAGGAGCGTGGTCGAGCTGGCCCTGGCCGAGATCATCGCCCTCACCCGCCGGCTCACCGACAGGAGCACCCTGATGCACCGGGGGATGTGGGACAAGTCGGCGGGCGGGAGCCACGAGGTCCGCGGGCGCCGGCTCGGAATCGTCGGCTACGGAAAGATCGGCAGCCAGCTCTCGGTCCTGGGCGAGAACCTGGGCATGAGCATTGGCTTCTTCGACGTCGCCGACCGCCTGGCCATGGGCAACGCGCGGCGATTCGAGACCATGCACGATCTCCTCGGCTGGGCGGACGCCATCACGCTCCACGTCGACGGCCGCCCGGGCAACAGCGGCCTCTTCGGCGAGGCCGAGTTCGCCGCCATGCGTGACGGCGCGGTCTTCCTCAACCTCTCCCGCGGTTTCGTCGTCGACCACGCCAGCCTCCGCCAGCACATCGAGTCGGGGCACCTGGCCGGGGCCGCCGTGGATGTCTTTCCCAGTGAGCCGAGGTCGAAGGCCGAGGAGTTCGTGTCGGAGCTCAGGGGGCTCTCCAACGTCATCCTCACCCCGCACATCGGGGGCTCGACCGAGGAGGCTCAGCAGGACATCGGGCAGTTCGTCGCCGCCAAGCTCCGCGACTACGTCCGCGAGGGGTCGAGCTCGGTCAGCGTCAACCTCCCCAACGTCGTGCTCGAGCACCGGCCGGGAAGCCGCCGGCTGGCCCACATCCACCTCAACGTCCCCGGCACCCTGGCCAAGCTCAACGCGATGCTGGCTTCATGCGGGCTGAACATCGAGGGCCAGCTGCTGGGCACCCAGGGCGAGGTCGGGTACGTCCTGACCGACCTCGGTGGTGAGTGCCGCGAGGAGGTCGTCGACCGCCTGCGCCAGCTACCGGAGACGATCCGCCTGCGCGTGCTGGGCTGAGGTCGAGGGCGGCGCAACGGTGGGTTGTCCCGTGTCCCCGGACGTCTTTGACCAAGGCGCACGTATTTCGGCCCGCGTCCGTTCGTACGCGAGGCCTGCGACCTCGGCGTCTTCGGGCGCTGTCAGCGTCGCTTCCGTTTTGGCGTGACAACGTCGTCGATCGCGCCGATGACCTTTCCCTTCACGGTGCCTTTCGTGAACTTGACGGGATTGGTGACCATGTATTCGACACGCATGGCTTTGCGAACAGGCTTCGGAACAACCGCCCGCTTCACGGTTCGCTTGGCTGTCCTCACCGGATGAGCAATCTTCAGCAACGACCGAAAGAGCCCCATGCTCCGCCTCCTTCCTCTTACCCAGGACCTTGCACGAATGATGACGAGAGCGATGCTATCGATCGAAGGAAAGGTACACAGCATGACAATATCCCCACGTCGCCAGGTTATTTAGCCTATGCGCTTACAGGAATGGCGCGTCTTGGACTGGGATCAACCTGACCGTCACCGGGTGATAGTCCGGACTCCTAGGTCAGAGCCTCGAAGCCCGTCCTCACCTCGGTCGCCCTCATCACTTGGAACCGGCTGACTTCGGGGCCGAACGTGCGCTCCTTCGGCGGTATCGGCTGCGTACATAACGGGCAGGTCGCTGGCGGACCGTCGTGAGGCGATCCGGGACCCGGCGGTGAACAGAACTTGTGGGTAGGTGCTTAGGCCCCGCCTCAAATGCTTGCGGGGTTGTGAGTCCCTCGTGACCCCGCCTGGCCCTCCGGCAAGGTGGTCTTGGGCCGCGAGGGGCGCCTCAGCGGCCAGCATCACCAGTCGCTCAGACGGATCCAGCCGGTCCGAAGCTGGAAGTGACGGCCCTCGCGCAGGTGCCGCACCACCGCCCGCTCCAAGGTCGTCCGCTGAGGAAGCTGGTCGACGTCGGGATCGACCTGGCGGAACACGAACTTGAAGACGTCTCCGTCGCCCTCGCGCCCACCGGGTACGAGATGGAACAGGCGCTGGAACTGGACGATGTTCGAGCTCTCGGGAAGAAGCTCCGCCAGCTGCTCATCAAGCAGCCATGAGCTGCAGATGATGAGCCGCCGGTCGGCCTCGGGGAAGTACTGGTCGAAGAACCGCCCGGCCCAGGACAGGGACTCGCGGCAGCCTTCGGGGGTCATCGGCCCGGTCTCAGGAATGTGAGCGCCGAGGACCGGATCGCCGACCCGGAAGCCGACCTCCTCCAGGAGAGCCGGGTCCTCCTCCCAGAAGAGCGGCCCTCGCTTCGTGCGGAGGCGGTACATGTTGAACTGCAGGCGCCCGAGCGCGTAGAGGATCCCGCGGTAGGGCAGCGACTCCCAGCCCGGTACGTCGAGCCCGGTGATCCCGTGCATGCGCCGGTTGATGGCCACGTGGCTGCCGAGGTCCCTCAGCGTGGCGGCGGCCACGTCCTCGGGGATACCGTGCTTGCGGTGGAAGGCGTCGATCTCGCCCAGCGCGCTGATGAAGACGTGGATCCAGAAGCAGGCCCCCTCCGGGCCCAGGTCGGCGGGTAGCAGGGGGCATTCGAAGGTCGCCTCCGGATCGCCGATGGCGAGCACCAGCTGGTGATGGGCACGCTCCAGCAGCCACCAGAGCTCGGGGCGCTCCTCCGGCGTCGGCGCCGACGCCGCCACCTGGGGAGCGTCCTCGGCAACGATCGCGACCCGCCGCAGTACGGCTTCGAGATCCTCCCCCGCCGGCAGCGAGACCTGCCTTGGGGGCGGACCGAGCTCCTCCAGGTGGCGGACCCAGCTCTCCTGGTCGCTGCCCAGTCCGAGCCGCAGCTGCACCTGTGCTCGATCGATCGTCACCATGCGTTCCTCACCTCCAGGGTCGCGGGCGTGGTCCCAGAGGTCATGGTACGGAGTCGGCAGACGCTCCCTCTCAGGCCTGGAGCGAGCGCAGCTTGTCGTCCGTGCGCCGCTCCGATGCCCGGCGCTCGAGCTCGTCGCCCGCCGAGAGGTCGACGAAGCGAGCCTGCGCGGCCAGCGCCGGGTGGACCTCGGCGACGCGCCGGAACATCTCCTGGGCCAGGAACCGGTAGTCCGGATGTCCCTGCGGCGTCGTCCGCAGCTCGCAGAGGTGGTAGATCTCGCGAAGGCTGGCGCGGAAGTACCAGCGCACGCGGTAGGCCAGGGGCACCGCGTACTGGGCGACCGCCTCGCCGAGGTCGGAGGCCAGCGTGCGATGGACCCGTCCGGCCTCCTCCAGCGCCTCCCCGACCCGGTCCCGGATCCCGTAGCCGGCCAGCTCCTCGGGCAGGTCGTATCCGAGCCAGCTGCCCAGGTATTGACGGTCCTGGGTCAGCATCCGGTGGCGGTGAAGGTCGCGGTAGGCGCCGAAGTTGGCCACGATCTCGAACGTGTAGCTGGCGTGCTCGAGCGCCCGCGGGGCCTTCTGGCGGCGGTTCTGGCGGTCGGCGAGCAGCGCCTCCATGACCGCCTCGACGGAGACGTCGGGGACCGCGTCGAGCGGCGCGCCGTGGGGGAAGAGAGCCGCCGCGACCACCTTCCGCTCCGCGTCGGGGTCGTGCTCGATCAGCCGCACGGAGGTTCCCGCCGGCTCCCGCGACGGCGGTGGCGCCAGCGTCGCCATCCGCTGGCGCATCCGGCGCAGGCGGTCGGCGGCGGGGCCGCCGTAGCGCTCGTCCCTGGCCCGGCGGACGAACGCGGGGATGACCTCGCTCAGCTCCCGGTGCATGCTCTCGGCCAGCTCGGCGCACTCCGGCAGCTCGCTGGCGGTGAGCTTGGTCAGGAGGTATTCGAAGGCCCGGCCGTTCCCGTAGAGGCCGACGTTGGTGAGGGTCGCCGCCGGCAGCAGCCCGCGCAGGAGATCCAGGGCCCTGGCCCTGGTCGCCGCCTTCCAGCCCCGCTCGGCCTCGCCCTCCTCCATCGGGTGGCGCTCGCGCACCGCCTCGGTCAGCGGCGTGATCAGGTCCGAATAGGTCGAGAAGAGGCCGTCCATGCCCGCCACGTAGGCGGGATCCGAGAGCTCGGGGCCGCGATGGTAGAGGAAGCGGCCCTCGTCGTCCCTTCGATCGAAGCGCACGTACCGGGTCGACTTCTCCAGCGGCGAGATGCCGATGCGGGAGTCCTCCAGCGCCTTCGCCGCCAGCGTCGAGACCTGCTCGACGGCGATGTGGGCGCCGGCCAGCTCGGCGACCGAGTCGTCGCCGTAGCCGACGAGCACGCGCTGGTAGAAGTCCTCGGCCCGATCCGTGGCCGGGATCGCGTCCTCGGCGGACGCGGCCAGCTCCAGGTCGGGCGACTGCAGGAACTCGTCGAGGAGGACGCGGCGGAGGCTCTTCTCGGTCCGGGAGTAGCGGGAGAAGAGGGCGCCCTTGACCACCTCGGGGAGGTTGCGCAGGGCGAACACGGGGCGGTCGAGGTTGGTCAGGTACCGTTCGAGCTGGGCGCGCTCGGAGGCATTGAGCGGCGGCATGGCGACATTGTAGGGACGCATCATTGCGCCATGGACGCCCTTCTCGATACCGACTGGGCGGCGCACTGGCGCGGTCTGGTCGAGCGCCGCCAGGCGGAGCTCGGAACCTTCGGCGGCCCGGCCTGGGACGCCCGCGCCGCCAGCTTCCAGGCGCGCACCCAGGGTCAGCCGGATCCGTTCCTCGACCTGGTCAGGCCCCATCTCGGCCCCGGGCGGACCCTGCTCGACGTCGGCGCCGGCTACGGCCGGCACTCGGTCCCGCTGGCCGGGGACGCGGAGTGGGTGACGGTGGTCGAGCCCTCAGCCGGCATGCGCGCATTGATCCCCGACCTGCCCGCCATGACCGTCGTCGGCAGCAGCTGGGAGGACGCCGAGGTGGAGCCGTCCGACGTGGCCATCTGCTGTCACGTCCTCTACGGGGTGACCGAGGCGGTGCCCTTCATCGAGAAGCTGGAGGCCGCCGCCAGCGACCGCGTCTTCCTGCTCCTGCGCGACGGCCCGCATCCCTCGGCGTCTGAGCACCTGGTCGACCCGGAGCCGCCCCGAGAGCCGAAGCTGTCGGACGCCTACTGCCTCCTGCGCCAGCTCGGCATCCATCCCCAGGTCGACACCTGGCGCGATGCCCGGCGCCGCGTCTACGCCGGGCTCGAGGAGGCGCTGGACGAGGCCAGGGGTCATCTCGGCCCGGCCTGGGACGAGGCCAGGCATCCCTCGCAGATCGAGGCCGGCCTCCGGCCCGGGGCGGAGGGAGGCCTCGTCTACGAGGGTGCCGACGGGATCGTCGGCTGCCTGCACTGGCGGGCGAGGGAGCGGGGATGAGGGACGCCCCGGAGGCGTCCCTCGCGGGAATCAGGCCACGGCCCGGCTGAAGGAGCGGGCGGCGGCGGCGACGGCGAGCAGGGCGAGGACGGCCATGATCGCCAGCCCCTTGATCACGTCGGCGTCGCCGATGTGGTCCTGGAAGATCTGCCGTCCGGCGTCGACGGCGTAGGAGAGGGGGTTGGCGTCGGCGACGGCGCGCAGCCAGGCCGGTGCCAGCGACATGGGCAGGAGCACGCCGGAGAGCAGGAGCAGGGGCAGGGTGGCGGTGAAGACCAGCGGGGCGTAGGCGTCCTCGCTCTTCAGCCGCAGGGCGAGGGCGTAGGAGATGGAGGCGAAGCCGAGGCCGATGAGCGCCAGCAGGGCCAGCATCACGACCACGCCGAGCGGGTGCAGGCTGAGGCCGAAGGGCAGCGAGCAGAGGACGATGATGAGGGCCTGGACGAGCAGGGTGACGACATCGCGGAGGGCCCTGCCGAGCAGCATGGAGAGCCGGCTGAGCGGGGTCACGCGCATCCGCTCGACGATGCCGAAGCGCAGATCCGAGATCAGGCCGAAGCCGACGCTGGTGGCGCCGAAGAGGCCGAGCTGGACGAGGAGGCCGGGGACGAAGACGTTGTAGGCGCCCCCGGGCGGGAACCCGGGCATGGCCGCGATCGACTTGAGGAGCGGGGCGAAGAGGATCAGGTAGAGCAGCGGCTGCACGACCTGGATCACGACCCAGGCGGGATTGCGGAGGAACAGCAGCAGGTACCGGTTGAAGACGAGGCCGGTGTCGCGAAGGACCTTCATCGCTCTCATCTCCTCAGGCGGCCCGGTCGCGCAGCGAGCGGCCGGTCTGGCGCAGGAAGACGTCGTCCAGGCTGGGGCGGGCCAGGGAGATCGTCTCCAGCTCCAGCCCGGCGGCGTCGAGGGTGCGGAGGATGGCCGGCATCGCCGTCTCGCCGCGGTCGACGTAGAGGCGCAGCAGGCCCTCGCCGGTCGTGCCCTCGCGAACGAAGGACTGCCCGCGGAGGAGGGTGAGGGCGGTCTCCGGACCGCCGGTCAGGCCGAGGGTGACGACGTCGCCGGCGACCTGGCGCTTGAGCTGGTCGGGCGTCCCCTCGGAGACGATGCGGCCCTGGTCGATGATGGCGAGGCGATCGCAGAGGGCGTCGGCCTCGTCCAGGTAGTGGGTGGTGAGGAACACGGTCACCCCGCGCTCGCGCAGCCGCCGCACCTCCTCCCAGAGGTGGGCGCGGCTCTGCGGGTCGAGGCCGGTGGTCGGCTCGTCGAGGAAGAGCAGCTGGGGGGAGTGGGCCATGCCCATGGCGATGTCGAGCCGGCGGCGCTGCCCGCCGGAGTAGGTGCCGGCGCGCCGGTCGGCGACCTCCTCCAGCTGCAGGGCCCGGACCAGCTCTGCCGCCCGTGAGACGGCCTCGCGGCGCCCCATCCCGTAGGCCCGGCCCTGGAAGACGAGCTCGGCGCGGCCGGTGACCTGGGGGTCGGAGCCGCCCTGCTGGCCGACGTAGCCGATGCGCTCGCGGACCCGGGCCGCGCCCCTGCGCAGGTCGTGGCCGGCGACCAAGGCCTCGCCGCCGCTCGGCTCGAGCAGCGTGCAGAGCATGCGGAGGGTGGTCGTCTTCCCGGCTCCGTTGGGGCCGAGGAAGCCGAAGATCTCCCCCGCCTCGACGCGAAGATCGACGCCGGCGACGGCCTCCACCCGGCCGCGGCGGGTGCTGAAGGTGCGACGCAGGCCGCTGGTCTCGATGACGTTCATGTCCGACTCCTGTTGCCGTCTGGGTTGTGGAGCCCGGGTCGCCGTCGGGGAGGTGCACGCCTCGGGCGCCGGTCCCGTCTCCTGGGGGCGATGTCGGCGGGGATCGGGTCAGGCCACCGGCGCCACCTCCGCTTCGGCGCATCCGGCCAGGCGTTCGAGGAGCAGCGAGGCCTCCCCGGCGGCGTCGTGGCGCCGGCACTCGGCGTGCATCCGGCCCGCCGCGGCCCGGTAGGACGGGCCGGCGAGAACCGTCCGAACGGCCGCGCCGATCTGCTCGGGGGTCGGGGATCCGGTCCCGAGGTCGACGCCGACGCCGGCCCAGGCGATCCGCCGGCACACCTCCGGCTTGTCCTGGCTCGCCCCGGCGGCGACCATCGGCACGCCCGCCGCCAGCGCCGCCTGGACGCCGCCGTAGCCGCCGTTGGTGATGAGGACGTCGACTCGGGGCAGCAGTGCCGAGTGAGGAAGGAAGGTGGCGACCCGGGCGTTCGCGGGCACCTCGCCGAGGGCTCCCGGATCGGGCGTCGTCGCCACCACCAGCACCTCCTCGCCGGCCAGTCCGCGCAGCGCCGGCCCGATCAGCTGCGAGGCGTCGGTGGCGACCGTTCCCTGGGTGACGTGCACCACCGGTCGACCGCCGTCGAGGTCCGCCCACCAGGCGGGAGCGGCGAAGGCCGGGGAGGAGGGCGGCGGCATCGGCCCGACGAAGCGGATCTGGGCGGGAAGCCGTCGGCGCGGATATTCGAACGAGGGCACCGTGCACTGCAGATGGAGGTGGGGGGAGAGGAGGACGTCGAAGAGCGTCGTGCCCCGAGCCAGCGGCGGCACCCCGGCCTCGATCCGGACCCGGTTCAGCGCCTCCGTGGCCGGCCGCAGGAGCAGGTGCTCGATGAGCCCGTTCACGAGGGTGTTGCGCGCCCGCTGCCAGCCGGAGCGGGCCGGGCCCCAGCCGGTGCCGAAGGGACCGACGTCGGGTCCGCTGAGCATCAGCGGGCTGATGCCGAGCGTGGCCCAGGGCGGCCCGCCGCCGTCGGCGAGGAGGGCGGGGCCCTGGCCGATGCCGTCATGGACGAGGACGTCGGCCGGGAAGGCATCGAGGATCGAGCGGTAGTCGCAGAGCTGTCCCGGCGAGGGATCGACGAAGAGCCGGCGGGCGAAGTCGCTGAAGGCGCTCGGGCCCCGGCTCCCACCGGCGGGCCGCAGGTCCTCGAAGCCGGGCGCGTGGACGCGGGGGGCGAGCCGGGCCCCGGTCGCCTCCACCTGCTCGCGGAACTCTGTGCCCGTGTGCCAGCGGACCTCGTGGCCGCGCTCGACCAGGCGGCGGGCGAGGGGCACTGCCGGGTTGACATGCCCGCTCGCGGGCATCGTGCTGATCAGGAAACGGGCCATCGCTCACTCCTTCCCCGGCCGTCCACCGGGTGGGTACACGGTGTATGTGGTGCTGGTCGATCTTGACTAAACATCGTTAGGTTGATTGGATGTTCGCATTAACAGTGTTAGGCTGTCAAGCGTGAGGTGTGATGAACGAGGGTGACGCGAACCGCGCCCTCGACCGCGAGCGGGTGGTCGGGGTGGCGCTGGAGCTGCTCGACGAGCTGGGCCTGGACGCCGTGACCATGCGACGCCTGGCCGATCGCCTCGGCGTCACCGCGGCCTCGCTCTACTGGCACGTGCGCGACAAGGAGGAGCTCCTGGGGCTGCTCTCCGACGCCATCGCCGCCGAGATCCCCGATCCCGACGCCGCCCGGCCCTGGCGCGAGGCGCTGGCCACCCTCGCCCGCGACTGCCGGCGCGCCGTGGCGAGACACCGGGACGGCGCGCGGGTGATGATCGAGAGCCCGCCCTTCGGACCCAACCGCCGGCGCTCGATCGCCGCCCTGCGCGAGGTCTTCGCCGGCGCCGGCATGGACCCCGAGCAGGCGAGAGAGGCGGGGCAGGTGCTCAACGTCTTCCTGACCGGGCTCCTCGTCGACGAGACGATGAGCCCCGGCGCGGCGACCGCCGGCGAGGGGGGCGAGCCCCTCATCGGTCCGCGCCGGGAGGCCACGGCCGGCCAGCTCCACATCCACGGCTCGCGGGCCATGACCATCCATGCCGACCCCCGCCTCGAGGAGCTCTACCGCGTCGACTACGACGGCCGGGCGCCCCGGGTCGAGGCGGGGGAGGGGACGGTCTCGATCCATCAGCGCCAGGGCCGCCGCATGTCCTGTCGCGTCGGCCTCAACACGGCCCTGCCCTGGACGGTGAGCCTCGAGCACGGGGCCTGGCAGACCACCGCCGAACTCGGCCGGCTGGCGCTCACCAGCTTCGCCGCCGAGGGCGGCGTCAACCGGCTGACCCTGATCCTCGGGGAACCCTCCGGAGTGGTGCCGGTGCGGTTCGCCGGTGGCGTCAACGAGCTGCTCATCCAGCGACCCGCCGGCACCGCCGTCGGGATCCACCTCCGGCGGGGAAGCTCGGACGTCAGTCTCGACGGGACGAGGCTCGACTCGGTCGGTGCGGGCACGCGGTGGCAGAGCGCCGGGTACGAGAGCGCGGAGGACCGCTACGAGGTCGAGGTCGGCAGCGGCGCTCGCCGGATCACGGTCCGCGCCGGCGCGGCCGAGCCGGAGGCCGGCGACGAGCCGCCGCCCGAGGCTCCGCGGCCGCCCGATTCCGACCGCGTGTTCGAGGTCGCTCTCGAGGTCCTGCTCGACGGCCTCGAGCGGCGCCTCGAGAGGGGGTCCGCGGCGCCTCCCGCTGTGCCACCATCGGTGGCGTGAAGCCGGCTCCCACCGATCCCTGCCCGGCGCCGTGACCGCGGCCGCTCCCGACCTGGACGTCCGCCCGGTCCGCTCCGCCGACCGCGAGCGCGTGGAGGAGATCGCGCCGTCCGCTCCCTTCGACGACTGGGTCGGGGATCCCAGCGCCCCCTTCGAGGTGGGCGAGGTCGACGGCATCGTCGTCGCCATCCACCGCCTGCGGCCGGTCGCGGCCGGGGTGCTGGTCCAGGAGGGCCTGGCCGTGGCGCCGGGCGCGGACGAGGTGGGCGCGGCCATGGTGCGGCACGCGCTCGACCAGGCCAGGGGGCTCGGCTTCACCGAGGTCAGGGCCGGCGTCACCGACGAGGAGCCCGCCCGTCTCTACGAGCGGGAGGGCTTCCGCCTGATCGCCCGCTGCCGGACCCATCTGGGCCCGCGCATGGAGGGCGTGGACCTCCCTCGCATGGGTTCGGGCGCTGACGCCCCCGGGCTGGCCGGGCTGCTCCGTGACGAGGGTCCCTGGCTGAGCGGCTATGGCGGCCTCACCGCCGGTGATGACGGCCTTCGCGACGTCGACCAGCCCCTGATCCAGCGCCTTGCCGAGGAGGGCAGGGTGCGGGTCGGCCCGGGCGGCAGGGCCTTCTGCCTGCTGGAGGCCGGCGACGACCGGCTCACCGCCTCCTTCCTCATCGGCGAGGGCGCCGCGCTGACCGAGCTGCTCCAGGGTCTCCAGTTCGAGGCCGACGGGATGGACGTCGACGGAGCCCGGCTGCTGGCCCCCGACGTGCCCGCGGCGGCGGAGTTGCTGGACTCGGTAGGCTACCGAGTCGATGATGCCCTTCCCGCGCAGCTGGCCTACGGGCGCCGCCTGTAGCCAATGACCCGTCGCTACGTTGTCATCGGCAACGGGATCGCCGGTCAGAAGTGTGCCGAGGAGCTGCGCAAGAACGACGCCGAGTGCTCGATCGTGATGATCGCGGCCGAGCCCCATCCGCTGTACAACCGGGTCGCCCTGCCCCGCTACCTGCGCGGCCAGATGCGCCGCGAGAAGGTCTTCATGCGCAAGGTCGAGGACTATGAGGCCAAGGGCCTGGAGATCCACTTCCAGACCTGGGCGACCGAGATCGACGTGCGCGAGAAGATCGTCCGGACCAACCGCGACCAGGAGTTCCGGTACGACGCCCTGCTGATCGCCACCGGGGGCCGGCCCAAGCCGCCGCCGTGGCCGGGCGCCGAGGACATCGCCAACCTCTACGGCTTCCAGACCATCGACGACACCGACATCATCATCGAGCGCGCCGACGAGGCCAAGAGGGTGCTGGTCATGGGCGGGAGCTTCATCGCCTACGAGCTCGCCGAGGGCGTCGCCTATCGCAAGCGGGCCAGCGTCACCTGGATCATGCGCGGCCCCTGGTTCCTGCGCTACGTCCTCGACGCCGAGGGCGGCCGCCTCTGCCACCAGCTGGGTGAGGAGGCCGGCGTCGAGTTCTACTGTCAGGACGAGGTCAGCCGGTTCACCGCCGACAACGGCAACTTCTCGGCCGAGACCGTCAACGGGCTCCAGCTCCACGACTTCCAGGTCCTCGCCTACGGCGTCGGCCTCGACTACTACGTCGAGCCGGTCCGGAACACCGGCATCGAGGTGCGCCGCGGGATCGTCACCGACGACCACCTGCGGACGGCCGCGCCCGACGTCTACGCCGCCGGCGACATCGCCGTCTTCTTCGACCAGATGATCGGCAAGCACAACCAGATGGGCACCTGGGACAACGCCGAGGCGCACGGCATCACCGCCGCCCACAACATGGCCGGGGAGGACGAGGTCTTCTTCGACGTCCCGACCTACACCACGACCATGTTCGGCTCGACCCTGGCGGTGATGGGCATCACGCCCGACGTCCAGCCCGACCTGGAGTCGGTCCGCACCTTCTCCTACGACGAGCGCTTCTTCCGCAAGCTGTTCTTCCACGAGGACCGGCTGGTCGGGGCGATCATGATCGGCCCGCCCAAGGGGCGCAAGAAGCTGATCGAGATGATGCGGCGGCAGGAGCCGATCGAAGGTCCGCGCGACGACCTGCTGGACCCTGCCAACCTGAAGTGACGGCCACCCGGCCGTGACCGGCGCTCAGGTCCGCACCGCCGTCGCGAACTACGGGGATCCTGCGTAGCCGCAGGCACCGGCAGATCGTCGCGACGCCCTTCGCCAGCGGCCTCCGACCGCTCGGGGATGCGGCACCGGAGGCGGGTGAAGAGTAGAGTTCGATCGGCCAATGGGACGCCGGATGCCGCCACGCAACCCCTTCGGTGCCAGCGGTCCGCGGTTCGACCGCGTCGTCGAGTTCCGGATGCCGGCCATCTCGCGGCGCATCTGGATCGGCATCGGCTTCGTCCTCGCCGCAATCCTGGTGGTCGTCATCACCGCCCCGCTGGTCCGGTCCATCACCAGCTACGAGTGGTTCTCCTCGCTCTCCTACGGTGGCGAGTACGAGACCCGCGTGCTCCTCCAGACGGCGCTCTTCTTCGTTGGTCTGATCGTCGCCTTCCTCTTCGCCCTCGCCAACGTCGCCGCCGGGCTCCGCCTGCGCGGCAGCGTCTCCCTGCGTGCGCTGGGCATCCGCCGGCGGGTGCTGCGGACCTGGCCGGGCGTGCTGGGCATGGGCGCGGCGGCCCTCGTCGCCCTGATCATGGCCCTGACCCTGCACAACGAGTGGAGCGACCTGATCCTCTTCCTGCATCCGGTCGCCACCGGGATCAGGGACCCCGTCTTCCACGCCGACGTCAGCTTCTACCTGGTGTCGCTGCCCTTCCTGCTCGACATCCATGGGTGGCTCCAGGGACTGACCATCCTCACCCTTCTGATCGTGCTGGTCATGCACGCCTGGACCGGCGACCATTTCGATCCCCGGCTGACGCCACGGGCCCTCGCCCACGTCTCGGTGCTGCTCGCGGTGCTCGCCCTGGTCGGCGTGTTCGGCTCCTGGCTCGACCGCTTCAGCTACGTGTACGGGACCGACGGCGTGGTCCAGGGCGCCGGATACACCGACGTCCACGCCCGGATCCCGCTGACCACCGCCTTCGTCTTCCTCAATCTCCTGGTCGCGGCCGTGCTTGTCGCCAATGTCCGCTTCCGCCTGGGCCGGGTGATCCTCGGCTGCGGCGGGGCGGTGATCCTGGCCTCGATCGTGGTCGCCGCCTACCCGGCCCTGGTGCAGACGATCGCGGTCAAGCCCGCCGAGCTCTCCCAGGAGAAGCCGTACATCCAGCGCGAGATCGCCTTCACCCGGGACGCCTACGGTCTCGACGGGGTCCAGAGCCACGCCTTCGCCGGCGACCAGCCGGTCACCGCCGCCGAGGTCGCCGCCGACCAGACCACGATCGACAACCTGCGCCTCTGGGACTACCAGCCACTGCGGCAGACGTATCAGCAGCTGCAGTCGATCCGCACCTACTACACGTTCAACGACATCGATCTCGACCGCTACACGATCGACGGCCAGTACGAGCAGGTCGAGATCAGCGCCAGGGAGATGGACACCGGCAAGCTCCCGCCCCAGGCCCAGAGCTGGGTCAACCAGCGGCTCGCCTACACCCATGGCTACGGCGTCGCTGCCAGCCTCGTCTCCAAGGTCCAGGGCGAGGGCCTCCCCGACTACGTCGCCGAGAACATCCCCAGCCAGGGCCCGCTCAAGGTGACCCAGCCTCAGATCTACTTCGGCCAGCTGGAGAGCAGCTACGTGCTCGCCCCCTCGGCGCAGCCCGAGTTCGACTATCCGAGCGGGGCCGCCAACGTCCACAACAGCTGGACCGGCACCGACGCGCCCAAGCTGGACGGGTTCAACCGGGCGCTCTGGTCGCTCCGCACCGGCGACTTCAACATGCTGGTCTCGTCGCAGATCCAGAGCCGGACCCGGATCCTCTACGACCGCAACGTGCTCACCCGGGTGCAGGATCTGGCCCCGTTCCTGACCCTCGACTCCGACCCCTACATGGTGGTCGTCAACGGGAAGCTCTACTGGATGGTGAACGCGATGGTCACCTCCGACACCTACCCCTACTCGCAGCAGTATCAGAGTCAGGACGGCCAGCTCAACTACATCCGGAACTCGGTGAAGGTCGTCGTCGACGCCTACACCGGCGCCGTCAGCTTCTACATCTCGGACCCGCAGGATCCGATCATCCGCTCCTACGCCTCGGCCTTCCCGGGCATGTTCCACCCGCTGAGCCAGATGCCCGAGGGTCTGCAGGCCCACCTCCAGGTCCCGGAGAGCCTGTTCTCGATCCAGTCCAGCATCTATGCGACGTACCACATCTCCGACCCGGCCACGCTCTACAACCGCGAAGACGTCTGGTCGGAGCCGCTGGACCCCTACTACGTGATGATGCGGCTGCCCGGTCAGACCCGGGCCGAGTACCTGCTGATCATCCCCTATACGCCCCTGGGCAAGGGCAACCTGGTCGGCTGGCTCGCGGTGCGCCAGGACGCTCCCCACTACGGACAGATGGTCTCGTTCGTCTTACCCAAGGACCGAGTCGTCTTCGGTCCCGAACAGGTCGCCAGCCGCATCGCCCAGACACCGCAGATCTCGCAGGACTACACGCTGTTCAGCCAGCGCGGGTCGACGGTGATCCGAGGCAACCTGCTCGTGGTCCCGATCGGGAACTCCTTCCTCTACTTCCAGCCCTGGTATCTGGAGGCGACCGGGCAGCAGAGCCTGCCCGAGCTGAAGCGGGTGATCCTGACCTCGGGCTCGACCTCGCAGACCAGCGTCGCCTACCAGAACAACCTGCAGCAGGCGATCAGCCAGCTGGTCGGCCAGAGCGTCAGCACGTCCGGCTCCGGACCGCCCGCCGGCAGCGCCCAGTCCACGCAGATCGAGCAGCTCGACCAGCAGGCGCTGCTGGAGTACCAGTCGGCCCAGGCGGCCCTGGAGCGGGGCGACTTCACCACCTACGCTCAGGACATCGGCCAGGTCGGATCGCTGCTGCAGCAGATCTCGAAGCTGGAGAAGGCGACCCCGGCGCCGCAACCCTCGCCCAGCCCCAGCCCCGCGAGGGGGCCCTGAGCGAATCCGGCGGGCCGGCGATATCACACGGTGCGGTGGCCCCGGTCCGGATATAGACTGCCTCCAGCGGAGGGGGGGGGCAGGCTCCCGTCCGGGGTGCCCGTGAGGCGGGGCCACTGCTACGTCGCGAAGGAGAGCGTGCATGAAGAGCGGTTTCATCCGGTGTGGGCGCTCGCTGGCGCTGTTCGCCACTTTGGCCATGAGCCTGGTCGCCTGCGGCGGCACCTCACCCGGCTCGAGCTCGTCCGGTTCCCACTTCCTCGCCTGCGAGGTCACCGACACCGGCGGGATCGACGACCGCTCGTTCAACGCCTCGGCCTGGAAGGGCCTGCAGGAGGCGAAGTCTTCCACCGGCACGCAGATCCAGTACCTGCAGTCGAGCAGCGGCAGCGACTACGCGCCGAACATCCAGCAGTTCGAGCAGCGCAAGTGCGGGATCATCGTCACCGTCGGCTACCTGATGGGCCAGGCCACCCAGACCGCGGCCAAGTCCGATCCCTCGCAGAAGTTCGCGATCGTCGACTACAGCTACCCGAAGCCGTTGAAGAACGTCCTCGCGCTGCTCTACCAGACCGATCAGGACGCCTTCCTCGGCGGCTACCTGGCGGCGGCGACGAGCAAGACCGGCAAGGTCGGCACCTTCGGCGGCCAGGACATCCCCACCGTCACCATCTACATGAGCGGCTTCGTCGCCGGCGTGCGCTACTACGACCAGAAGAACCACGCCCACGTCCAGGCGCTGGGCTGGGACCCGGAGAAGAACACCGGCTCCTTCACCAACGACTTCACCGACCAGGCCAAGGGCAACGCGCTGACCCAGGCCCTGATGGGCCAGGGCGCCGACATCATCTTCCCGGTCGCCGGCAACGTCGGCCTCGGCGCCGCCGCGGCGGTGCAGCAGCACAACCAGAGCAACCCCTCGAGCCCGGTGCACATGGAGTGGGTCGACGTCGACGGCTGCGTCTCCGCGCCGCAGTACTGCAGCCTCTTCCTGACCAGCGTGACCAAGGGCATCGTCCCCTCGGTCGAGCACGCCGCAGTCTCGGCCGACAAGAGCAGCTTCAAGGGCGGCAACTACACCGGGACGCTGGCCAACGATGGCGTCTCGCTAGCCCCGTACCACGACTTCCAGAGCAAGATCCCGCAGTCGGTGCAGTCGGCGCTGGCCACGATCAAGAAGGGAATCATCGACGGCAGCATCTCGGTGAAGCCCGGCAGCTACCCATCCGTCTGACGGCGACCCTGTGCGCCTCCGGCTCGACGGAATCACCAAACGGTTCGGGAGCCTGGTCGCCAACGACCACGTCGACCTGACCGTCGAGGCTGGAGAGGTGCACGGCCTGCTCGGCGAGAACGGGGCCGGCAAGTCGACGCTGATGAACGTCCTCTACGGGCTGCTCCAGCCCGATGAGGGCCGGATCCTGATCGACGAGGAACCGGTCGCGTTCTCCAGCCCGAGCGCCGCCATCGCGGGGGGGATCGGCATGGTCCACCAGAACTTCATGCTCATCCCCGTCTTCACGGTCGCCGAGAACGTGATGCTGGGGGCGGAGCGGACCCGGGCGCTCGGCTTCCTCGACCGGCGGCGAGCCGCCCGCGAGATCACCGAGGTCTCGCGGCGCCACGGGCTCGAGGTCAACCCCAACGCCCTGGTCGACGACCTCTCCGTCGGCGAGCAGCAGCGGGTCGAGATCGTCAAGGCGCTGCTCCGCGGCGCCCAGGTCCTGATCCTCGACGAGCCCACCGCCGTCCTCACCCCGCAGGAGACCGACAGCCTCTTCGCGGTCATCCGCTCGCTGCGTGAGGAGGGCCGCTCCGTCGTCTTCATCAGCCACAAGCTGAAGGAGCTGCTCGGCATCGCCGACCGCATCACCGTCATCCGCCAGGGCCGGGTGGTGGGGACGGCGCTCCCGGCCGAGGTCACCGAGGCCGAGCTCGCCTCGATGATGGTCGGCCGCGGCGTCCAGCTGCAGGTCGAGAAGGCGCCGGCCGAGCCGGGCCCGGTGGCGCTGCGGGTGGAGGACCTGACCATCCGCGCCGAGACCGGGCAGGTGGTGGTCGGCGGCGTCTCCCTCGAGGTCCGCGCCGGCGAGATCGTGGCCGTGGCCGGGGTCCAGGGCAACGGCCAGACCGAGCTGGTCGAGGCGCTGGTCCACCTGGTCTCGCCGTCGGCGGGGCGGGTCCTCCTCGGCGAGGACGACCTGACCCATGCCTCGACCCGGCGCGCCCTCGCCGCCGGCGTCGCCTACGTTCCCGAGGACCGGCAGAAGGACGGTCTGGTCGGCGGCTTCTCGATCGCCGAGAACCTGATCCTCGACGTCCTCGACGAGGAGCCCTACTCCAGCCACGGACGCCTGCACTGGGCGGCGATCAGGGAGCACGCCGAGCAGGCGGTGAGGGACTTCGACATCCGGGCCCGCTCCATCGACGTGCCCGCCGCCACGCTGTCCGGGGGCAACCAGCAGAAGGTGATCGCGGCCAGGGAGATGTCGCGCCGGGTGCGGCTGGTGGTCGCCTCGCAGCCCACCCGCGGGCTCGACGTCGGTTCCATCGAGTACGTCCACCGCCGGCTGGTCCAGGCCAGGGACGAGGGTGCCGCCGTGCTCCTGGTGTCGACCGAGCTGGATGAGGTGCTGGCGCTCGCCGACCGCATCGCGATCATGTTCGGAGGAACCATGAACGGACCCTTCGAGGCGGGGCTGCTCAGCCGCGACGAGATCGGCCTGATGATGGCCGGGGCGTCGCCCGGCGCCGTCGGGGAGGAGGCGTGAGCGGCTCCCCGCGGTCCGCCCTCCTCCGGCTCCCGGCTCGGGCCCTGCGCGGCCTCGTCCGCCTGGCCACGAGCGGCAACGCCGTCGTCGTGATCGTCCTCGCCTTCCTCAGCTCCCTGATCGTCGGGGCCCTGATCATCATCCCCGCCACCCCCAGCGCGCTGAGCGCCTGGGGCGACGTCGGGTCGGACCCGCTCAACGCCATCGTCCAGTCGCTCGACGCCGTCGGCAACGCCTACGGCTCGCTGCTGGCCGGCGCCGTGGGCAGCCCCGGCGGCTACGTCCAGGCCCTCGACCTCAGGCCGGCCGACGTCGTCAGCGCCTTCTCCCCGCTCTCCGAGACGCTGGTCTCGACCACCTTCTATCTGGTCGCCGGCCTCGGCATCGCCCTCGCCTTCCGGGCCGGCCTCTTCAATATCGGCGGCCAGGGGCAGCTGATCGCGGGCGCCATCTTCGCCACCTGGGCCGGGTTCGAGTTCCCCGGCCTCCCCATCTACCTGCACCTGCCCCTCGCCATCCTCTGCGGCGCCATGGGCGGCGCCGTCGTCGGCTTCATCCCCGGGCTGCTCAAGGCCTGGACCGGGGCCCACGAGGTGATCACCTCGATGATGCTCAACTACGTCGTGCTGAGCCTTCTGACCTGGGTCGTCACCACCCGGCTCTTCCAGGCGCCGCCCCGCAACGAGGCCATCTCCAAGGTGATCGCACCGTCGGCGCAGCTGCCCCACCTGGCCGGGCCCGACCTCCGCGTCAACCTGGGCATCGTCCTCGCCGTCCTCGCCGCGATCGGGGTGGCCTGGCTGCTGCGCCACAGCACCCTCGGCTTCAAGTTCCGGATGGTCGGTCTGAACCCGTTCGCCGCCCGCGTCGCCGGCGCCGGCATGCAGCGGCTTACCGTGATCGCGATGACGCTGTCGGGACTGCTGGTGGGGCTGGCGGGCGCCTTCATGGTGCTCGGCGTCGACCTCCA
Organism: Candidatus Dormiibacterota bacterium; assembly: GCA_036272915.1. GTDB lineage: Bacteria > Chloroflexota > Dormibacteria > Dormibacterales > Dormibacteraceae > DATAXV01. The sequence goes on along the minus strand of DATAXV010000176.1, from coordinate 2,988 downwards.
GATCGCCCCCAACTACGGGGGCACCTACGGCTTCGACGCGATCACCGTCGCCATCCTCGGCCGCGGCTCGCCGACCGGTGTGGTCCTGGCCTCCCTGCTCTTCGGCGCCTTCGAGGCGGGCGGCCGCTCGATGCAGGCGTCGACCGGCATCCCGCTCCAGTTGGTCGAGGTGCTGCAGGCCGTGATCGTGCTCTTCGTCGCCGCCCCCGGCGTGATCAGGACGATCTACCGCATACGCGTCGCCCGGACAGGCGAGCGAGTCTTCGGAGGGTGGGGAGCATGAGCGGCCTCGCCGGCCGTCTGGGCCTTTTGCGGCCGGGCTCGGGCGACCTGGCGCCGTCCAAAAGTCGCGATCTGACGCTGGCCCAGCGCCGCAACGTCGGGATCCTCCTGGTCGCCACCGGGGTGGTCACGCTCGGCCTCTTCCTCGACCAGACCCCGGCCGGCCTCCACACCACCTTCCGGCTGGCCATGAGCCCGGCGGGTCACGTGCCCTCCGTGGTCGTGCCCTCGCTGGCGACGGAGGCGGTGACCGGCGTGCTGACCCTGCTGCTGGGTGTCCTCCAGCTGGTCAGGCGGAGTCCGCGGCTGACCTACCTGATCCTCTCGGTCGGGCTGGCCGCCTTCGGCATCGCCTTCCTGACCTGGGCCGGGAAGGGCCAGACGGTCAACTTCGTCGGCCTGCTGGCGACGTCGCTGATCGAGGCGGTGCCGCTCGCCCTGGGTGCCTTCTCCGGCGTCCTCTGCGAGCGCTCGGGGGTGATCAACATCGCCATCGAGGGCCAGTTCCTCATCGCCGCCTTCTTCGCCGCCGTCGTGGCCAGCGTCACCCACAGCCTCTGGCTGGGCCTGGTCGCGGGCATCATCTCCGGCGGTCTCGTCGGCCTGATCCTGGCCGTCTTCACCATCACCTACCGGACCGACCAGATCATCGTCGGCGTGGTGATCGACGCCTTCGCCCTGGGGCTCACCAGCTTCCTGCTGCAGGCGCTGCTGGTCCCCAACCAGACCGCCCTGAACAGCCCCAAGGTCTTCCAGCCGATCCCGATCCCGCTCCTCGACCGGATCCCGGTGCTGGGACCGGTCCTCTTCGACCAGAGCGTCTTCGTCTACCTGACCGTCGCGATCCTGATCGTGATCCAGGTCGGGCTCTTCGCGACCCGCTGGGGCCTGCGCGTGCGGGCGGTCGGCGAGCACCCGAGGGCGGCGGACACGGTCGGGATCGATGTCAATCGCACCCGCTATCTCAACGTCATGCTCGGCGGGTTGGTGGCCGGCGTCGGCGGCGCCTCGTTCACGATCGGGCTGACCGGCCAGTTCTCCACGGACATGACCGCCGGGCTGGGCTTCATCGCCCTGGCGGCGATGATCTTCGGGCGGTGGCGGCCGATGGGGGCTTTGGGCGCCGCCCTGCTCTTCGGCTTCTCGGACTCGCTCCAGTTCACCTTCTCGGTGCTCAACGTGCCCATCCCGTCCGCCTTCCTGGCCATGTTCCCCTACGTCGCGACCATCGTCGCCGTCGCCGGCCTGGTCGGATCGGCGCGAGCCCCGGCGGCCGACGGGCAGGCCTACTCGCGCGAGTAGACCGTCGACGGCAAGGATTCCCCCATGTGGGGCCGACACCACGCTTCGCTGAGGTCGGGCCCGGCCTGCAGGGCCAGGAACCCCACTCCACGCCCGACCCGGAGAGGCCGGCCGTGAACGACTCCTGCGCGAGCAGGAAGGCGATAACCGTGGGAGCGTGGTGATGACGGTCGCGGCGAACGTGACGTTCTCCAAAGATCCGCCCGCCATAGCTGGACGAGGCGGGGGCCGGCGTCTCCGTGAGCACCTGCACCGCGGCGTTCGTCGCCCCCACCACGTCCACCGGGCGGCCCTTCGGTGCGGTACCTTCAGCGGTCATCCCGAGGTCGCGTTAACCGTCTTCATTGCGGCAATCCCTGCGACTCGTCGTAATGCACTCGATGGCCAAGCTCTCAGACCTACGGACACCCTGCCGCTCCTCCGATCGCCGACCCTCCGGTCCAGGAGGGGGCGACTGGGCCGATCTCGGGTGGTGGCGGGTATGAGGCCCGTCACCATCGAGATCGAGATCCGCGACCTGCCGGACCCGGTCCCGGCCCGACCACCGGCCGACCGGGAGCGCGTCGCGCTCGACGCGGCCCGGCAGGAGCTGGCGGCGATCAGAGCTCGCGCTCGGGGGCGCCCGCGGTGAGCCAGGGGCCACCCCGCGTCGTCTTCGACCCGAGCGTGCTCATCGCCGGGGTCGTCGCGCCCGGCGGCGCCTGCGCCGCCCTGGTCGACCTCTGGCTGGAGGGACGGTTCGAGCTCGTTGTCTCGCCTCACCTGCTCGAGGAGCTCAGCCAGGTCCTGGCCGGTCGGCGCTTCCGCCGGTACATCACGCTCCCCGGCGCCGAGCGCTTCTGCGCGCTGATCGAGGCCCGGGCGACGTCGCTTCCGGACGTGCCGGCGCCGCCCTCGGTGTGCGCCGACCCTGACGACGACTACCTGCCCGCGCTGGCCGCCTCGGCGCGTGCCGCCTGCCTGGTCTCCGTCGACCGGCATCTCCGCGACGCCCCGGGTCTCCGTCCCGCCGTGGTCGCCCCGGGGCGGCTCCTGGAGGGCCTTCGTGGCCGCGGCCAGGGGCCCACAGTACACTTGGCCTATGTTCGGATCCGGCCGACTCCCGGCCTTGAGCTGGTGGCCGGCGGCAACCCCATGGGTACGTGACGGTGAGCGGGCTCGACCGCGAGTTCGCCGGCTCTCACGCGTCCCGGAGACGTGTCTGGAGGCAAGTCACGATGCGTGATGCGGTGATCGTGGATGGCGTGCGCACCCCTTTCGGCAGGCGCGGCGGCAGGCTGAAGGACATCCATCCGGTGGTCCTCGGATCCCTGGTTATCAAGGAGCTCGTGGACCGGACCAAGATCGACCCGGCAGCTGTGGAGGACGTGATCTGGGGCTGCGTCGGCCAGGTCGGTGAGCAGA
>DATAXV010000175.1:0-6892 GCA_036272915.1 Candidatus Dormiibacterota bacterium | reverse complement strand
AGAAGCTCCTCGATGGCGCCCTCCAGCACGGCACTCGGCGCTACCCTTGGTCCCACGGCGTAGTCCTCCTTCAATTGGTTGGTCAGACCTATTGCGGAAGGCTATGCCGTCTTACTTTTCCAGCGCTACACGGACGCGACCAGGCAGGATGCCAACAGTATGAAGACCGCTCGGTTCGGTGACTTCGCACAAATCCTCCGCGAAAACGGTGCGGCCGCAGTTCGTCACCCCGACACGCTCCTTGCGAAAGAACCGCCTTATGAGGTCTTCTACATTCCGTTCGAGCATGTGAATCGAAACGCGCGCCTCATCATTGTTGGCATTACTCCCGGTATGAACCAACTCAAAATGGCCTATACAGAGACGCAGCGTCTGTTGAATCTAGGAACGAGCACGGCGGAGGTTTTGGAGGCGGTGAAGACGTTTGCTGCATTTGGTGGGGACGCGATGCGGCCAAACCTCTTGCGCATGCTCCGGCACTTCAATTTTGCCGAGATTCTTGGGATACGGGACGAAGCGGACCTCTGGGACGGGGCTGCGACGCTCCTCCACTCTACCTCCGTGGTGCCTCATGCCGCGTTCAAGAAGGGCGAACCGTTCAGCGGCAAGTTCGACGAAGTCCTCAAGGTGGATGCACTCCGCCAGCGGTTCGAAAGCGACTTCGTTGCCTCTCTGTCCGCGTTGCCAACCAACGCTCTCTACATAGCGCTCGGACCGACGCCGTATGAGGCGCTGAGGTACTGCGTCCGGCTGGAAGTCATCAAAGCAGATCAGTTGCTCGGCGCGCTGCCTCATCCGTCGAGTCAAGGCGGCAACCAGGTAGCTGTTTACCTCGGCGAAAGAGCTCTTGACGATCTCCACCCTGCGAACCCGGTCCGATGGCGAGTGGAGTGGCTGAAGGCTGCGTATACCGGAATGCGATCGGCCACAGCCCGCCTGATCGAGGCAAACGCGATTACCGCCTCGCCGCCGCTATCGCCGTTGTCCAAACCGGTCGCTCCGGCTGCGAAAGCCAAATCTCCGAGGGTCAAGGCGCCGGAGCGAGCGCCTGCTGTAGCCAATGATCCCCCGAACTCGCCAGAATGCGGTCTGCGCTACGTCGTCAGCCGGGGCAAAGCCAAGGGTACAGTGCTTCGCCCCCACGAGCAGGACGGACACTACATAGTAAGTCCGACGCGCTTCGAAGCCGACTATCTGCGCATACCGGTCAACGATCCGATTGAGCCTTACCTTAAACAGGGACTGAGCCTTCGAATGAGTGCGCAGGGCGTCGCGCCGAGCCTAATTTCGCCCGGTTCGATCCTGGGAAAGGATAAGCAGTCTCTGTCATAAGTGGGTGCTGACTCCAGAAGTTCCGGCGAGTTACCGTCTTTTCACGCACGACTGCTTCGAAGAGGGCGTGGAGCAGGTGGAAAAGGGAACTCCTCGCCCGTTGTCATTCCTACCCTGAGCGCAGTGTTCCGGCGGGAGCTACCAGTGATGGATGCTCTTTTCATGTCGTTCTGAGATGAGGAGATGGCTTACATGCGGTCCCAGCCGATCGCCCGCGTCGCCACCGTCGCCGACAGCGGGCAGCCTGGGCACTGATCCCCCGGCCACGAGCACGTTCACCGACTGCAGACGGGGCGCCGCCGCCTCGCCGGCCAGCACCCCACGGGACCAACGGCGCTCGACGTCGGCCAGGTGGCGGACGAGACCGAGGAGCGACAGCGTCGACGGCGCCACCGCGCGCCTGGCCAGCTCCTCGCCGAGGCCGGCGCACCTGAGCTCGAGCGTCGCCCGCTGACTCCGCAGCGAATCGACCAGCAGGGTCCGCTCGTCTCCGATCGCCGGACCCCGGCGGGGATCCCTCCCGGCGTCGACGAACATCTCCGCCCGCCGTCGATGGGTCACGCGACGATGATGCACGACCGCTCCGGGTGGGGACAGGAGACCGGCCCCGGGGGCTCTCAGCGGATAGGCTGGCGCGGTGGGAAGCTACATCCTCCTGCCCGGTGCGGGTGGCAGCCCCTGGTACTGGAGCCGGGTCGTGCCGCTGCTGGAGGCGGCTGGCCATGAGGCGATCGCGGTCGACCTCCCCGGCGCCGACCCCGAGGCCGGACTGCCCGAGTACACGCGCATCGCCCTGGAGGCGATCGGCGACCGGAAGGAGTACGTCCTCGCCGCGCAGTCCCTCGGCGGATTCACGGCCCCCCTGGTGGCGGCGGCGGCGAGCCCCCGAACCCTGGTCCTGGTCAACGCCATGATCCCGGTGCCCGGGGAGACGGCGGGCGCGTGGTGGGACGACACCGGCTGGCTGGCGGCCCGGACTGCCGCCGCCGAGGCGGGCGGCTACCCGACCGAGTTCGAGCTCGGCGCCTATTTCCTCCATGACGTCCCTCCCGAGGTGGCCGAGGAGGGTGCCCCGCATGCGCGTCCGGAGGCTGACGCGGCGTTCCTGTCCACCTGCGGCTTCGACGGCTGGCCCGCCTCCCTGCGGGTGGTCGCCGGAGCCGACGACCGCTTCTTCCCCACCGACTTCCAGCGGCGGGTGGCCCGCGAGCGCGTCGGCGTGAAGACCGACGTCCTCCCCGGCGGCCACCTCATCGCCGTCGCCCGCCCCCGAGAGCTGGCCGACTACCTGCTCAGGCTCTGATCCGGCCCTGAAAGACCGGACTTGCCGCGCGCTCCGATAGCAGGGATACGCCCGGCGACGGCGCCGAGGCGTCACACACCGCCTCGCGCCGGTGCTCGCCTGATGTGGGCACGCGAGGCATCGGCGCGGCGGCCGGCGGAGGGCCGGCGCCGCGGAGCGATGAGCCGCGCGTGAGATTCACCCCCACCGCTCTCCCGTACGGCCGCCGACGCCGGCTGACGCGGCGCTTATCGTGACGGCCATGCCCTCCCCGGTACCTCGGTGGCGTCCGTGGCTGGCGGCCGTGGCCATCCTCGCCGTCCTCGCCGCCGCCGTCGGTGCCTGGGGACTGCTGACACGGCCGCCCGGCTACACCGCCACGGCGCGCTTCATCACCGTCCACACCGGGCCGCACGGCAATGTCCCCATCCGTCTCGACACGACCTACTTCCGGCCCGATGCGGCGACCCCGCAGCATCCGGTGCCTGCGATCCTGCTCGCCCACGGCTACGGTCAGACCAAGCAGAGCGTCGCCGGCGACGCCGCCCGGTTCGCCGAGCACGGCTTCGCGGTGCTGACCTGGACCGCCGAGGGCTTCGGTCGCAGCGGCGGGCAGATCCACCTCGACAGCCCGGACTGGGAGGTGCGCGACGCCTCCCAGCTGATCAACTGGGTCAGCACCCGCCCGGAGGTCCTCCACGACGGCCCCGACGACCCCCGGGTCGCGGTCGTCGGCGGCTCCTACGGCGGCGCCCTCGCCCTCCTGCTGGCCGCCTACGACCACCGGGTCGACGCCATCGTCGCGGAGACTACCTGGAACGATCTCTCACGCGCGTTCCTCCCCAACGACGTCGCCGGTGGGGGGACGGACGGGGTCTTCAAGAAGGCGTGGGCCGGTCTCCTCTTCGGCGGCGGGAGCGGCGCCCGGGTCGGGATACCGGACGGCGATGGAAACCCCTCCTGTGGCCGGCTGGCCCCGGCGATCTGCCAGCTCTACCGAGAGTCGGCGACCACGGGGACGCTCACGCCGGCGCAGCGGGCGCTGCTCGAGCAATCGAGCCCGGCCGGCGTCCTCGACCGGATCCGGGCGCCGGCCCTCCTGGTCCAGGGGGAGACCGACACCCTCTTCCCGCTCAGCGAGGCGGACGCCAACGCCAGGGGGATCGCCAGGACCGGCACCCCGGTGCACGTCGCCTGGTACACGGGCGGCCACGATGGCGGCCAGGGAACGTCCGTCGACCAGGACTGGCTCCACGCCGAGACGCTGCAGTGGCTGAACCACTATCTGCGGGGCGTCGGACCCGCGCCGGGAGGCGGCTTCGTGTTCTCGCGCCTCTCCGGGTACGACGAGGCGGGCGACCCGACATCGATCGCGAGCGAGGCCCCCCACTACCCGGGACTCGACGGCCAGCGCGAGCGGCTCATCGAAGTCAAGGGGCCGCCGCAGGTGATCGCGAACCCGCCCGGGGGCACGCCGGCGGCGACCTCGTCGCTACCGGGACTGGGCAGTCCCACCGCCGCGATGACCGGGGCGGCCGCGCGCGACATCCCAGGTCAGCACGCAGACTTCCTCTCCCCGACGCTCGGCTCGGCGGTCACCATCGTCGGATCCCCGACCGTACGTCTGCGGGTCGCGAGCCCGACCGGCAGCGCCGTGCTCTTCGTGAAGCTCTACGATCTGACGCCGCACCTCGGCGCGACCCTGCCCGGCAGCCTGGTCGCGCCGGTACGTCTCAGCGGGCTCCCCACCGCGATCGCCGAGGCCCGGCCGGTCACCGTCCAGCTGCCCGCGATCGTGCATCAGGTGCCGGCCGGCGACCGCCTCCTGCTCGTCGTGGCCACGTCCGATCAGGCCTTCCTCGGCCCGGCCCAGCCGGCGCAGTACACGGTCATGTCCCTGGGGTCGGTCGAGCTGCCCACAGTGAGCGGGACCGAGCTCGGCACCGCCGGCTGGTACTGGCCCTGGGTGCTGGGCGCGGTCGTCGTCGCGCTCCTCCTCGGCCTTGCCCTCATGATCGTCGCCGGCCGTTGGCGCCGGCGGCGGGGCGACACCCGCACGCGGGTGGAGTACGCGCGGGTGCCGCTGGTCGTGGAGGGGCTGCGCAAGCAGTACGGCAACGGCTTCCTCGCCGTCGACGACATCTCGTTCCGCGTCGAGCCGGAGCAGGTCGTGGGCATGCTGGGTCCGAACGGGGCCGGCAAGACGACGACGCTGCGCGTGCTGCTCGGTCTGACCGCGCCGACGAGGGGGGCGGTGTACGTCTTCGGCCATCCGTTGCGAGGCGGCGCGCCCGTCCTCTCCCGATTCGGCGCCCTCGTCGAGGGACCGGGCTTCCTGCCCCACCTGAGCGGCGCCGACAACCTCAGACGCTTCTGGCAGGCGACGGGACGGCCGCCCGCAGAGGCACGGCTGGAGGAGGCGTTGGAGATCGCCGGGCTGGGAGGCGCCGCCGGGCGCCGGGTTGGAACCTACAGCCACGGCATGCGCCAGCGGCTCGCCATCGCCCAGGCGATGCTCGGGCTGCCCGACCTGCTCGTGCTCGATGAGCCGACCGATGGCCTCGATCCACCTCAGATCGCCGAGATGCGCCGCGTCCTCCAGAGATACGCCTCGAACGGTCGGGCGGTCCTGGTCTCCAGCCACATGCTCGCCGAGGTCGAGCAGACGTGCACCCACGCCATCGTCGTGCATCGCGGACGCGTCGTCGCCGGTGGCTCGGTCGCCGAGCTGATCGGAGAGGGATCGACCGTCCTGCTCGACGTGTCCGACCAGGAGGGAGCGATCGCGGTACTGCGACGCCTGGGCGTCCGGCAGGTCCGGGAGGACGGCGGTGGACGTCTCGTCTGCGACCTCGACGGAGTGCCGCGCCGGCGCCTCGTCAGCGAGCTCGTCGCGGCCGGGGTCGCGGTGGATCGCATCGCGCCCCAGCGCCGCCTGGAGGACGCGTTCCTGGATCTGGTCGGCGGCGGCACCGAGGGGAGCGGCGAGCGGTGACGACGACGCAGGCGCCGGGCGAGCCCCGCGCCGACGGAGCGGCGACCAGCTATCGGGCCGGAGCCACCCTGGGCATCCTCGCCGAGGCGCGACGCCAGGTCGGGCGGCGCCGCACCCAGCTCACGCTGGCCTGCATGGTCCTCCTCCCGCTGATCATCCTGCTCGCGTTCCAGATCGGTCGGCCGGGAGGCGGCGGCCAGCGGCAGGGAGAGTTCGCCTCCTTCGCCAGCATCGCCACGGCGGGCGGTTTGAACTTCGCGCTGTTCACGCTGCTCGTGTCGTCCTCCTTCCTGCTCGTCATCGTCGTCGCGGTGTTCTGCGGCGACGCCATCGCCAGCGAGGCGAGCTGGGGGTCGCTGCGCTACCTGCTCGCGATCCCGGTACCGCGCGCCCGGCTGCTCGGCAGCAAGCTGCTGGTCGCCCTCGCCTCCAGCGCCGTCGCGCTGCTGCTGCTCACCGGGACCGCGCTCGCGGTGGGGACGCTCCGCTACGGCTGGCACCCGCTGAGCACGCTCGACGGCCAGATCGCAGGCGGTCCGGCGCTCATCCGGCTTCTCGGCGTGCTCGGCTTCGTCGCCGCGAACCTGCTCATCACCGCCGGGCTCGCCTTCCTTCTCTCCGTCTCCACGGACGCGCCGCTGGGGGCCGTCGGAGGCGCCGTGATGCTGACCATCGTGTCGGCAATCCTGGACCAGATCTCGGCGCTGGGCGAGCTCCGGGTCATCCTGCCCACGCACTACGACGACGCCTGGCTGGGGCTGCTGCAGACTCCAGCCCAGACCGACGACATCTTCAAGGGGCTGATCGCGGCGTTCGTCTACGGGTCCGCCTTCCTGGCGCTGGCCTGGTACCACTTCCTGCGCAAGGACGTGGTGAGCTGAATCAGCCGATTTCGCCACTTTTTAAATTCGGTTGAACCACATACCATCGATTAGGTGACTCGTGAACAACATCCCCCGGTCAGCGGTGCGGCCGACGGGCGCCCTTTTGTCGGCTCCTTTGCTCGCTTGCAATCCGTGGCGGAATGAGCGGGACTTGGGATGGCCCGCCGTGTGGCGCGGGCGTTACCGAGGCCGCCGCCGCCCTAGGTTGGACACCACAGCGGGCGACGACGGCTGTTACGAAGGAGGCCATAGGCCACCGTGGCAAAGAATATCAGTCCCTCCGACGCCGACACCGTCCGTCAGTTGCGCGCCGACGTCCGCGATCTCTCCGACCGCATCGAGCACACGTACGCGCCGCACGCGCAAACCCTCTGGGGGAAAGCCGCCACCGGTGGACGA
>DATAXV010000174.1:0-6056 GCA_036272915.1 Candidatus Dormiibacterota bacterium | reverse complement strand
CTCGAGCGTCGAGGAGCGAGAGGAGCTGCTGGGTCGGGTCAGGGACCTGGTCCGGACGCACCCCGCCCTGGCCGGTCGGACCGAGATCGGTCTCCCCTACCGTGCCCAGTGCTGGCGGACCCACCTGACCTGAGAGCGGGAGAATCACCGGCGTGACCGAGGAATCCGAGCTTCAGGAGGCCGTTCGCCGGCACTGGAACCGCCGTGCCTCGACCTTCGACGACGCCGGCCATCACGGGATTCACAGCCCGGAGCAGCGCGACGCCTGGCTGGCCCGGCTCCGCCCATGGGCCGGCGCCGACCCCATCGACGTCCTCGACGTCGGCTGCGGCACGGGCTTCCTGTCGCTGCTCCTGGCCGCCCTCGGCCACCGCGTGGTCGGGATCGACATCGCCGAGGAGATGCTGGCGCGGGCTCGCGAGAAGGCCGCCGGCGCCGGCCAGGAGGTCACCCTCCGGCTGGCCGACGCCGCGCGTCCGCCCTTCTCCGACGAGTCCTTCGACCTGGTCGTCGAGCGGCACCTGATCTGGACCGTGCCCGAGCCCATGGCGGCCCTCCGCCGCTGGACCCGGATCCTGCGTCCCGCCGGTCGCCTGGTGCTGGTCGAGGGCCACTGGGCCGGAGCCGCCGAACCGGACTATGAGCCCATACGTGACCGGCTTCCGCTCTACGGCGGCAGACCGGCGGCCGAGCTGCGATCGCTCGTTGTCGAGGCCGGGTACGGCGAGGTTGCCGTCGAGGCGCTGGACGATCCCGTCCTGTGGGGAGAGCCGGTGACCCGAGAGCGGTACGCGCTGATCGCCTCGAGGTAGCTCGTGCCGGTCGGGCGGTTCCAGACCGGGAGACCGCTCCTCGGGTAGACTTGCCTGCTCCCCATGGTTCCCAACGATCAGCCGGTCGAGCTCGCGGGCGTCGCCGAGACCCTGTTGATGGCCCTCTACAACCGAGGCAGCGAGGCGCAGCGGCCCAACGGTCTGATCGACGACCCGATGGCGGCAGGCGTCCTGCAGCGGACCCCGTACCCCTTCCGCGAGCGGTTCGGCAGGCCCGATCTGATGCACCCGCTGCGTTCCCTCCTCTTCGACGCCGAGGTGCGGCGCTTCCTGGCCGAGCACCCGGACGGGACGGTGGTGGCGCTCGGCGAGGGTCTGGAGACGCAGTTCTGGCGGGTGGACGACGGGCGGTTCCGATGGCTGACGGTGGACCTGCCCGAGGTCATCGACCTGCGCGGCCGCCTGCTTCCCCCGGACCCGCGGATCCGCACGTGGGCGGGGGACGCGCGCGATCCCAGCTGGATGGAGGACATCGACCCCTCCCGTGGCGTGCTGGTGCTGGCGCAGGGGCTCCTGATGTACTTCCGCGAGCAGGACGTGTTCAGCCTGATCCGGACCTGCGCCGAGCGGTTCCCCGGCGGCTCCATGGTCTTCGACACCAACCCGGTCTGGGCCCAGACCGAGAAGGGCTTTCGCCAGTCATCCTCGTACACCTCGCCGCCGATGCCCTGGGGCATGGGCAGCAACCAGATCGGGGAGATCGGGGCGGTCGATCCCGCCATCGCAACCGTCACCCCGCTGTGGCTCCCTCGCGGCCGCGGCGTGATCTTCGGTCTCGTCTATCCGCTGCTCCGGCGCGTACCGGGAGCCAGGGCGATGCTGCCCATGACCGTCCGCGTTCAGTTCCGGGGCTGACCGGCGGTGACGAGGAACTTGCCTCGTACGTGGGCATGCGCCAGCTCGGAGTAGGCCCATGGTGCCTCTTCCAATGGGAACCGCCGGCTGATCGTGGACGGCAGGACCCCGGTCATGGCCTGCGCGGCCAATCGGTCCAGGTCCCCAGGGCTTGCGTGGCTGAGAACCGTCTCCACCGTCAGGTCCGCACGTTCGAAGTCGGCCGGGTCAGGGCTCGGGAACGCGGCGTTGATGAGTCGCCCCTCCGGCCTGATCGCCTCGGAGACCCTGACCAGTGCGGCACCAGGTAGGGCCAGGTTCACCACGGCGTCCACACCGTCCGGATACCGCCGCAGCGTCTCGGCCACGGTGTCGGCAGCGCGGTAGTCGATCACGTCGGCTGCCCCCAGTCCGCGCAGGTAGTCCTCGTCCTCGGGTAGGGCGGTCGCGATCACATGCAGTCGCGCCGCGGCCAGCAACGGAACCGTCGTACCGCCGACGCCGCCCGCGGCGCCGATCACCAGAACCCGCTCCCCGGGTGAGAAACCGCCCGCCCGCGCCACGGCCAACGCCGTCAGCCCGGGGATCGGCAACGTGGCCGCGTGTTCGGGAGCAAACCCGGACGGCCGAAGCGCAAGTGCCGGAGTGTCCGCCTCGAGCACGGCAAACTCGGCCATCGCCCCGGTGGTCAGCGACGGCGGCGTCGACAGCATTGCCGCCATCGCCTCCGTGCCACGGGGTAGCCCCACACCGAACACCTCGTCACCGACGGCGAACCGCGTGACACCGGCACCTGTCTCCACGACCGTGCCGGCGAAGTCGCTGCCCGGCACATGCGGGAACGTCAGCGGCGCCAGGTCCCGCATCACCCCGCTCAGACTTCGCAGATCAGCCGGGTTGAGCGCCGCCGCACGCACCCTGACCGATATCTGCCCCGCCTCGGGCCCCGGCACCGGGACATGCTCGACGGATAGGACCGACGGCGATCCGTACTCCCTGGCAACGACTGCTCGCATCAAGTTGACCACGCGGTCATTTTGACCCAAAGGTGACCGCACGGTCAAGTTTGGTTAGACTCCAGAACATGCCCCGGGCCGACGCCGCCCGCAACCGGAGCCTCGTCGTCGACGCGGCCGCCGCCGAGTTGGCCGAGCACGGCCTCGACGTCTCCGTCGCCCGGATCGCTGCCCGTGCCGGGGTGGCCAAGGGCACCGTCTTCAACCACTTCGCCAGCAAGGAAGACCTGGTCGCGGCGATCCTCTGCGACCAGCTCGCCACCCTGACCGCGACGGGGACGGCGCTGCTGCGGCACCCGAGCCCGCAGCAGGCCCTCCTCGAGTTCATGACCGCCGGCACCGAGCTGCAGGCGAGCGACCGCTCGTTCTGCGAGGCGGCCACCGCCATCTCACGTGATCACCCGGCGGTCCGAGCCGCCAGCGACCACCTGGCCGACGTCGCCGAGAAGCTCACCGTCGGTGCCCGGCAGGCCGGTGCCATCCGCGACGACATCACCGGCCGCGACCTCGTCCTGCTGCTCAGTGCCCCCACCAGCATCGCGACACCCCTCGCCGGGGCGCGCCCGGACCTCTGGCGCCGCTACCTCCACCTGATCCTTGACGCACTACGTCCGGAAGCCGCCCACCCGCTTCCCGTCGCGGCACCGACGACCCAGGACTTCCAGGGCCTCGGCGGCAACGGCGAGTGACGCGACGGATGCCGGTCGCCCCCGATCTCAACTTCATCCTCGCTCTCGCACTCGACACCCCGGGACACGAGCAGGGCCCCTGACCACGGCCTTTCGCGCCCGGATCGCGGGCGCGGAGAGGGGTGATCAGAGCGGGCTCCGAGGTCGGCGTGCCGGCCGCCGACGTATTTCGGAGCCAGGGCGGTGGGGTCCAGGATGTTTCGCGTTCAGCTCCAGAGCCTGATCAGCGACGGCTCTACCCACGGCGAGGTTGCCGCAGGCCTGAGTACCGCCGATTGCTCCTCCACCCGCCGGTTGCGACGCGGACCGCTCGCAGGCGGCCTCTGCGTGCCGCCGCCCTCAGGGCGACGAAGCCGAGCTCCTCGTCGGCAAGGGCCTCGAGCGGAACGCGCCCGTGGTCGCCGGCGGCGGAGGGCAGGACGAAGCGGGTCAGGTTCTCGAGGATGGAGCGGGCGATCATCTCACCGAGGATCCCGGGATCGCCGCGATCGGCACTCGCCAGCGCATCGAGGTAACGGATACGCTGCCGCTTGTCGATCAAGGCCGGTGGATATCCGAGCCGGACCAGGACCAGGTTCATCAGCAGCCGGCCGGCCCGGACATTGCCATCCAGAAAACGGGTGGATCCGCTCGAAGGCGGCATGCTGGCGAGCAATCGCCTGTGCGATCGGCTCGTCATCCGCCCCGGTCGCGCACACCTCCTCGACCCAGTCGCTGACGAGTGCAGGCACCTGGGGGTGCGGTGGCGGCTTCATCCCGCCGGAGAAGGACCCGATGTCATGGCGACGCCAGTTGCCGGGGCTCTCTTCCTCCCCCGCGTGGGATGTGGAGATGCGTCCCAGGCGGCGGCCATCGCCATGTGATGGACGTGGCGAACCTCGTGCAACGCCACCAGACGCCCACCCCCGTAGCGAGGTTGCATCGCCTCTCCGTAGACCCACATCGCGGCGTCGGCGTAGCCCCTGACCTCGAGATACTCCCTGAGCTCCTTGCCGCCCGACGCACGGCCATCACGAAGCAGGACCTCCACCTCCTTGAGGACGAGCGTGTTTCCTTCGAGTGCGGTCGAGTTGTGGGCCTCGTGGTACCAGGTGTCCGTCCAGATGCCCTCTGCATCTGCCGGGCTCGGGAGCCCGCCGAGGCGAGTCCTCAGCTCCTCCACCTCAGCGGCGAGGCGATCGTGTATGACTCCTCGCCTACGTCGGCCGGAAGGTAGGTTGTTCATTTGACCTGACTCAAATGTGACAAACCAACCTAGGTTGTTCCACCACGACGAACACCCCCAACACGAAACAACCTGGAGTCAGTCGCCGGCGCCGCCTGCGGCTAGGTTGTTCACCGATCGCCAAACAAACTGAACAAACCAACCTGGCGCCGCGCCGACAGTTCGCGCGAGCACCACTGAGCAGCGGCCGTTTCTCCGCCGCTCGATGCCAGTTGCGGAAGCTCAGCCCTCGTACCGCTCGTCGGCGATCTTCAACACGTCGTCGAGGATGTCCAGACCCTGGTCCAGCTCCTCCCGGTTGATGATCAGCGGCGGCGCGATCGCGACCACGTTGAAGTGGGTGAAGAGGTGGAGGCCCTGAGCCATCCCCGCCTTCGCCAGCCGGCCCATCACCGCGGCCGCCTCTCCTGAGGCGTTGAAGGGCACGAGCGGGCGGCGGGTGCCCCGGTCGGTCACCAGCTCGAGGCCCCAGAAGAGGCCCAACCCGCGAACATCGCCGATGCTGGGGTGCCGCTCGGCCAGCTCGGGAAGCCGTTCCGCGAGGTACTCGCCCTGGGCGGCCGCGTTCTCGATGACCCGCTCATCGCGATAGGCCTCGATCGTGGCCACCCCCGCCGCGCAGGCCAGCGGATGTCCGCTGTAGGTGAGGCCGCCCGGGAACATCCGGTCCTGAAGCCATTCGCCGATCGGGCGGCTGACCACGGTCGCGCCGAGGGGGACGTAGCCGCCGTTGATGCCCTTGGCCACGGTCATGATGTCGGGCACCACGCCGAAGTGATCGCACGCGAACCACCGACCGGTCCGCCCGAACCCGGCCATTACCTCGTCGAGGATGAGCAGGATCCCGTAGCGGTCGCACACCTCGCGGACCGAGCGGAGGTAGCCGTCGGGGGGAACGATGATCCCGTTGGTGCCGGTCACCGACTCCAGCAGCACCGCCGCCACCGTCTCCGGATTCTCGTACTGGAGGATCTCTTCGAGATGGGGAGCGCCGGTGCAGACGGGGCAGGGATCGGGGTGACCGGCGGGGCAGCGGTAGGTGTAGGGATCGAGCAATCGAACGAAGCCGCTGCTGGCGGGCTCGGAGCCCCACCGCCGTGGGTCGCCGGTCGCGGCCATGGCCCCGGCGGTGCCGCCATGGTAGGACCGGTAGCGAACCAGGACCTTGTGCCGGCCGGTGTAGTGGCGGGCGACCCGGATCGCGTTCTCCACCGCCTCGGCACCGCCGTTGGTGAAGAAGGACATGGTCAGATCGCCGGGCGTCACCTCCGCGACCAGCCGGGCCAGGCGGCTCCGGTGCTCGCTGCCCAGGACCGGGTTGATGTAGGTGAGGCGCTCCGCCTGCTCCTTGATCGCCGCCACCACCTTCGGATGCTGGTGCCCGAGGTTGAGGTTGATCAGCTGGGAGCCGAAGTCCAGGTAGCGATTGCCCTCGTAGTCGTAGAAGTAGCAGCCCGCT
>DATAXV010000173.1:0-5078 GCA_036272915.1 Candidatus Dormiibacterota bacterium | reverse complement strand
CTATGGATCCTCATTGCTACCCCTATCGGATCCAGTGATTCCCGGACCCTCTGTGCGCCCAACGGTAGCAATTCCGCCGAGATGGCGTCAAGCAACCGGGGAACTCGTAGCGAGTTCGCATGCCACCGGTCGAAGGCTCTCTCCGCTGCGGTGCCCCGCGGGATCATGGCCGCCGGTAGCCTTCGGACGTGGCGGGCGACACCTCCGACTGGGAGCGAATCGCTTCCGCGTACGTGCGGACACAGGGGGAGAGAACCGGGAGGTACATCCGGGATCGCCTTCGAGCCGAACTGTGGGACATGTTCGGCGATGTCCGTGACCGGAGCGTGCTCGACGTCGGCTGCGGTGACGGCTGGCTGACGGCGGAGCTGGTCGCCGCCGGAGCCTCGGTCACGGGTGTGGATGGCTTCTCGACGCTTCTCGAAGAGGCGCGAAGGGTCTGCCCGGAGGCAGCGCTGATCCGGCACGATCTGCTCGAGGGCCTCCCCGACCTCCCCGGAGGATTCGATCTGGCCGTCTCCTCGATGGTGCTGATGGACCTGCCGGACCTGGACCCCCTGCTGCTCGCCCTCTCACGCGTCCTTGAGCCGCATGGCCGGTTCCTCTTCGCGATCCTCCATCCCTGCTTCTTCAACTACGTGTGGACGACCGACCCGGCCACGGGAAGGCCGGCCCGGCTGGTCGGCGACTACCTCGACGAGTGCGTCTGGCGGATCGCCAGCTTCGGCGGCCACAACCACTACCACCGGCCGCTGAGCGCATACATCCAGAGCCTTCGGCGGCACGGGTTCCTCGTTTCCGACATGCGCGAGCCACTGCACCGAAGAGGCGGCGGCGAAACCGAGGATGGACCGTCCCAGCCGCTGCTCCTCTTCTGCGAGGCCGTCCTGACAACCGAGAGACCCTGACGCGGGTCCACCTGGCACGCCAGATGAGCCCGCGCGTCCCTCTGTCCGCAGTCAGGCGGCTGTCGAGCCGCGGCCCAGGGACCGGCTCGCGGCGGTCTGCGAGGCCCTTCGCCAGAGCAGGGAGACAAGAATGATGACGAGGACGATCAGGAGCGACAGGCCGACCCGGTTGACCAGCGTCTTCGGGAAGACGAGATCCCCGATCAGGCTGTGGCCGACCAGCGCGCCCCCGGCCAGGGCGACCAGATGCGTATCGCCCCATCCACGAGCCCGCGCCCATCTGGTGATGAGGACGGCGACGCAGGTGGCGATGACGGCCGCGGCGAGCATCGGCACTGCCACCAGTGGACCGCGCATGAAGGCGAGGTCGGCGGCGCCCAGCGGGAAGAGGCCGAGGACGGCCACCGACCCGACCAGGCCGACCGCCGCGACCAGCCACGGCGAGGGCGCCGCGAGGTCGGTTCGAGCCGCCCTGGCCGACCGTGGCGGGCCCAGGGCGATCACGCCCAGGACGACGACGGCGAGACCGGCCACGCTGAGCAGCGGGACCGGGGCGAGGTAGCCGCGGCCCGGCCCGAAGAAGCCGACGACCCAGACGATGGCGACGCCGAGCAGGTACCAGAGGACCGCGACGCCGGTACCGAGCCGGCGAAGGTACGGCTCGGTCCGGGTCACCGGGAAGAGCAGCTCGGTGATGAGGATGGGAACGGCCACGCTCCACACGGCGTGGTCGATGATCACGACCTCGGTGTAGACGCCGTTGATCCCGAGGATCCGGCCACCCCAGAGGGCCAGGCCTCCGTAGATGTGGGGATCGAACAGGCTCTGCAGGGCGAGCCCCTCCTCGATGAAGCCGTAGGCGGCGCCGAGGAGCAGGATGCTCGGCCAGCCCAGACCGCGGCGCCGCACGATCTCGCGGATGAGGAGCGCGCCGCAGCCGTAGATGGGGATCCAGAGCAACAGGGTGTAGGCGTCCGAGATCGGGGTGGATCCGCCCAGCAGCTCGGCCACCACCGGGGCGAGCACGATCAGCGTGATCACCGGTAGATATCTGCGCACGACCGAGAACCTCCTTGACTTCGGGTGCCGCACTGGCGACGCCCGGATCTTCCGTATCGGCTCTCATCAGACGGTGCCGGGGCGGGCGGGAGAAACGGCCGGAAGCCGGGACCCGGCGCGACCTCCGTCGCCCTCCGGCTCCCCGGCTGCGACTTTCGTCGCACCGGCACGCCGCCAACGGCCCTGGGCGGGTCACATCCAAATGGGTAAGGTGAGCGCGTGAACGCGTTGGGACGCTTTCTCGGCGGCGAGACCAGGCGCGAGGTGCTGGGACACCTGGGTGGCGTCATCCTCGCCGCGCTGAGCGGCCTGGTCGCCGGGATCCTCGCGCATATCGCCGATCCCGCCTATGGCGGCGCCGGCTTCTGGATCGCCATCGCGCTCCAGCTGGTGGCAACGCCGGTGCTCCTCCTGGCGCGACGGGCGCCGATGGCGGTGACCCTGGTCACGGCCCTCGTCGCCCTGCTGCTGCTCGCGCCCTGGCCGATCGCTCAGGGCGCCAGCTTCTCCTTCTTCAACAGCATCGACCCCTGGATCCCCCTGGCACTGACCACGGTGGGCGCGCTGGCCCTGCCCGATCTCGACCGCCGGCGGACGGCACTCGGGCTGACCGCGATCGGGATCGTCACCGTGGTCGCCGCCCGGCCCTGGGACCCTTCACTCAGCGTCATCAGCAGCGGACTCCTGCACACGGCGGCCCCGACCCTGCTCGGCCTCTACGTGATGACGCGGCGGCGGCTGGTGCAGGCTCTGCGCGATCGCGCCGATCGCGCCGAACGGGAGCAGGCGCTGGTCGCCGAGCGGACCCGGGCCGACGAGCGAGCACGCCTCGCCGCCGAGATGCACGACGTCGTCACCCATCGGGTCACGCTCATGGTCCTGCAGGCGGGGGCGCTCGGCGTGACCGCGAGCGACGCCGCCACGCGCCGGGCCGCCGAGGAGCTGCGGGCCACCGGCAGCGAGGCACTGGACGAGCTGCGGGACGTGGTCGGCGTCCTGCGGCGCGGCGGCGATCCGGAGCCGGCGTCAGGCACCGGCCGAGAGGAGGCGCCGGCCCCCAATGTCGCGTCGCTGGTCGATGCGTCTCGAGCGGTCGGGATGCAGGTCGAGCTGCGCCTGGAGGGCGATCCCTCGCTGGCCTCGCCGGTGGTCGGCCGCACGGTCTTCCGCGTCGTCCAGGAGGGCCTGACCAACGTTCGGAAACACGCTCCCAGGGCCGCGGTCCATGTCGAGGTCCGTTACGCAGCTGACAATGTCCGTGTGAGCGTGGTCAACGGGCAGGCCTCGGGCCCTGGCGACGACATCCTGGCGACGAGCGGGTCGGGCACCGGGCTGATCGGCCTCCGCCGCCGTGTCGAGCTGGTCGGCGGCAACCTGCGGGTGGGGCCGGCCGAGGGCGGCGGCTTCCGGATCGCCTCCGTGCTCCCCTCATTCGTCGCCACCGCCGGATCGACCGGAGGGCCCGATGCCGGATAGACCGATCAGGGTCCTCGTCGTCGACGACGAGCCGATGGTCTGCGCCCACCTGCGCACCATCCTCGGCTCGGCCGGCGACATCCAGGTGGTGGCCGAGGCCCACGACGGCGCCGAGGCGGTGGAGGCGGTCGTCCGCAGCCGGCCTCACCTGGTCCTGATCGACCTGCGCATGCCCGGCGTCGACGGCCTCACCGCGATCGAACGGATCGCGCGGGCGGAGAAGCCCCCCGTGCTCGTCGCCCTGACCACGTTCGACGCCGACGAGTACGTGATGCGCGCCCTGCGCGCCGGCGCCTCCGGCTTCCTGGTCAAGTCGACCCCGCCCGAGGAGCTGATCGGGCTGGTCCGCGTCGCCGCCGAGGGCAGCAGCGTCCTCTCCCCCGTGGCCATGCGCCGGCTGATCTCCGCCTCGACCACGCAGCAGAGCGCCAGGGACCGCGCTCGAAAGCTGGTCACCGATCTCAACGAGCGCGAGGTCGAGGTCCTGTCACTGCTCGGCGAGGGCCTCTCCAACGCGCAGATCGGCAGCCGGCTCCATCTCTCCGAGGCGACGGTGAAGGGGTACGTCTCCCGAGTCCTGGACAAGCTGGACGCGGCCAACCGCACCCAGGCCGGGCTGCTCGCCCACGAGGCGGGCCTGGTCGAGCGCTGATCGCGGCCCGCGCTACTAGCCGGTGATCGAGAGGAAGGTGTCCCAGGCCTGCGCGTAGAAACGGTGGCCGCCCTCGCCGACGACCAGCTCGCAGCCGCCAGGCGCGCCGTGGGCGGAGTAGATCCGGCGGATCGTCTCCATCGCCTCCTCGACGCCGGACAGGGGGAAGATGGGATCGTCACGGCCGGCGACGACGACCAGCGGCCGCGGGGCGATCAGGCCGGCGAGGTCGCCCATGTCGAAGTGGCGCAGCGCACCGGGCACGTAATTGTCAGGACAGTGGTCGATGCTGCCG
Organism: Candidatus Dormiibacterota bacterium; assembly: GCA_036272915.1. Lineage (GTDB taxonomy): Bacteria > Chloroflexota > Dormibacteria > Dormibacterales > Dormibacteraceae > DATAXV01. The sequence goes on along the minus strand of DATAXV010000173.1, from coordinate 688 downwards.
ATCGACGACCGGTAGGTGCAGACCGAGCAGGAGGGCATCACGGCAGCGATACGGGGCTCGAGGCAGGCGGCGTAGTAGGTCACCGTTCCACCCCCGGAGTTGCCCATGCACGCGATCCTGGTGGTGGCGACCGCGTCGAGCCCGGAGACCACGTCGATCGCGCGGGAGATGTCCCAGACGCGCTCTCCGATCATGGTCCGGCCGAGCAGGAGCGAGACCATGCTGGCGTGCACGCAGGTGTGGTCGAAGTGGTGGGCGACTTCCGGCCGGCGGTCCAGCCGCTCGCCGAGGCAGCGCTGCTCCACGGCCAGGGCGGCGAACCCCCGAGCCACCGCCTGCAGGGCGTAGTCGCGGTCGCCGCTGAGCGCGCGCTCGTCGCCGGGGTGCTGCGCCCGCCCGAGCGAGATGTGCATCCCGGACGAGTGCCCCTGAAGGCAGATCATCAGCGGAAAGGGACCCTCACCGCCGTGGGGCACGAGAAGCGTGCAGGGGACGTCGACGCCCGGCTCCGAAGAGAACACGAGGCGGCGCTCACTGAAGCCCTCGTGCGCCACCGGATCCCCCCAGCGCGGCGCGGGATCGACGCGCTGGGGCATGTCGCCGACGAGCGTGGACAGGCGGTCCTGGAGCTGGTGGCGCCAGGAGGCGAGATCGCGCTGCGCCGAGAAGGCGAGATCGCGTGGCGCCT
>DATAXV010000172.1:0-2632 GCA_036272915.1 Candidatus Dormiibacterota bacterium | reverse complement strand
GAGACGCAACCGCTGCCCGGACGCGTCGAGGAGGTAGAGGGAGCAGACGTCGGTCCCCAGCGCCGCCGTCGTCTCGCGGATCAGGAGGTCGAGCAGCTCCTCGGAGTCCATCGTGGACGCAGCCGACTGGGACAGGCGCTGCAGGAACTCGAGCTCCCTGACCGTCTGGCGCAGGTCCTGCTCTGATGAGGTCTGCACAAATTTGATCGTACGGCGTCTGGGCGGATCGCCACTTGGAGTCATCCACCGGAAATGATCCAACGAATTCATGTCCCCCACACCATAAGAATCGGTCGATTGGCCCGATCCCTCGCCCGCGCCGCTCCGACGCTGTTAGCGTGACGGGCGGTGAACCCCGACCAGGTGCTCCATGAGGTCTTCGGCCTGGAGCACTTCCGACCCGGCCAGGAGGATGTGGTCCGCGCTCAGCTGGAGGGTCGCGACGTGCTCTCGGTGGCTCCGACCGGATCCGGCAAGTCGATCAGCTACTGGGTGCCGGCCCTGCTCCAGGGCGACGTCACCATCGTCGTCAGCCCGCTGATCGCGCTGATGAAGGATCAGTGCGACCGGCTGCAGGAGCGGGGTGTCGCCGCCTACTTCATCAACTCCAGCATCGACCGCCGCGAACAGTGGCGCCGTCTTCAGGAGGCCGCCGCCGGCCAGGTCCGGCTGCTCTACCTGGCCCCCGAGCGTCTCTCGCGCCCCGGCTTCGTTGGCGTCCTCCCCACGCTGCCGGTGCGGAGATTCGTCATCGACGAGGCGCACTGTATCTCGACCTGGGGACACGACTTCCGGCCCGACTACCGCCTGATCTCCCGAGCCATCGAGGCCTGCCACCGGCCCCCCATCGCCGCCTTCACGGCGACGGCGACGCCGCAGGTCCGCCAGGACATCGTCGCCTCCCTCGGCCTCCGCGATCCCCTGGTCGCGGTCACCGGCTTCCATCGGCCCAACCTCCTGCTCGAGGCGCAGCGCTGCCGAAACGACGAGGAGAAGCGGGACCGGCTCCGGCGGCGGCTGGCGGGCGAGGAGGGCAGGGTGCTGATCTACTGCGCCACCGTCCGTGCCACCGAGGAGCTCGCCACCGAGCTGCGCAGCCAGGGCCACGCGGCGGCGGCCTATCACGCTCAGCTCGAGGAGGGGCCGCGCCGCCAGGTCCAGGAGGACTTCGCCGCCGGCCGGCTGCGGGTGGTCGCGGCGACCATCGCCTTCGGCATGGGCATCGACATCCCCGACATCCGCCAGGTCATCCACTTCCACCTCCCCAGCTCGCTGGAGGGCTACTACCAGGAGGCGGGCCGGGCAGGGCGCGACGGGAAGCCCGCCCGCTGCCTGCTCCTCTGGCGGCCGAAGGACCGGGACATCCACGCGTTCCTGATCGAGCGCACCTTCGAGCAGGCCCAGGACCCGGACGCCGACCAGCGGCGCAACCACGCCTTCGCCAAGCTGCAACTGGCGGCCGGGTACGCCAGCCTGCGCACCTGCCGGCACGCCCGCATCGCCGACTACTTCGGCGACCCGGGCGTGGCGCGCAGCTGCACCGCATGCGACAACTGCCTCGACGGCAGCCGGCCGGATGAGGAGCCCGTCCCCGCCGAGCACGTGCGGGTGGCGCTGGCCGCGGTCGCCCAGAACGGCGGCCGGGTCGGAGCCGCGAACGTCGCCGCGATCCTGGTCGGCGCCGATACCAAGTGGCTGAGGGACCGGCCCTGGACCCAACGGCCTCCCGCCTATGGCGCCCTGCGCGGCTGGAGCCAGGACCGGGTGCGCCTCCTCCTCGCCGAGCTGATCGAGGAGGAGCTCTGCCAGCAGAGCCCGGGCGACTACCCGACACTGCTCCTCGCCCGGGGAGGCCGGGAGGTCCTGAGCGGGGAGCGCGAGCCGGCGGTCACCCTGCCCGCCGTGATCACCGCCTCCTCGGCGCCGGCCGGATCGTCGCCGGCCGACGAGGGCCTCTCCCAGCGGCTGCGACAGTGGCGCACCGAGAAGGCGCGCTCGCAGGGGGTGCCGGCCTATGTCGTCTTCGACGACAAGACGCTGGTCAACCTCGCCGCGCGCAGGCCGACCTCGCGGGACGCGCTGCTGGCCATCCCCGGGATCGGCCCGGCCAAGCTCGAGCGCTACGGCGAGGAGCTCCTGTCCCTGCTCGAGGCGTAGCGCCGCCGGCCTTCCGAGGTCGGATCGGCGGTCACCGCATACTCATAGGTGTGGAGGAACCGATAGCGGCGACGGCGCCAGGCGTGGCGTCACCGCTCTCCACGCTTCCCCGGCTCCACGCGGCACCTCCTCGGGCCGGGTGATCCGGACCCACCCCGGCTCCCGGACACGACCGGCCGCGTGAGCCAGCTCCCCGCCGAATCCCGGGTGGCGCGGCTCCGTGCCCGCATCGGCCTGGGGCGGTTCATGCTCGACACCAGACCGCTCGCCCACGCCTCGTTCCGCCGGCTCTGGATCTCGACCGTGGTGACCGCGGTCGGCAGCCAGCTGACCGCGGTGGCGGTCCCCAAGCAGCTCTACGACATCACCGGCTCCTCCGCCTACGTCGGGCTGGCGGGAGCCGTCGCCCTGATCCCCCTGATGATCTTCGGCCTCTGGGGCGGGGTCGTCGCCGACGTCGTCGACCGCCGCCGGC
>DATAXV010000171.1:0-1501 GCA_036272915.1 Candidatus Dormiibacterota bacterium | reverse complement strand
CGACGCGGTCAAGCCGGCCGACTCCCATGTCGCCCTCAACACCATCGTCGACGAGGACGGCACCGAACGCCAGATCGTCCGTGACAACATGCCCTTCGGCAGTGTCGGGCGGGGCGAGTTCGGCACCTACTTCATCGGCTACTCGCGCACCCCGACCGTGACCGAGCGGATGCTGGAGAACATGTTCCTGGGCAGCGGGGACGCGGCCCACGACCGCATCCTCGACTTCTCCACCGCCGTCACCGGCACGCTGTTCTTCGTGCCCACCGCCGACTTCCTCGACGATCCCCCGGTTCCGGCCGCGGACGACACCGATCAGGCCGGCAGCCCAGCCGACGCCCCCGAACCCGCCGAGGGATCCCTGGGCATCGGCAGTCTAAGGAGCGCACCCCTATGAACAACCTGCACCGTGAGCTCGCCCCCATCTCCGCCGCCGCCTGGGCCGACCTCGAGGAGGAGGCCAGGCGCACCTTCACCCGGAACGTGGCCGGGCGGCGCATCGTCGACGTCCCCGATCCCGGCGGGATCACCCTGTCCGCGGCCCCCACCGGGCACCGCGAGCGCGTCGAGTCGCCCGCCCAGGGCGTCCTCGCCCACCGCCGGCTGTCGCAGCCGCTGATCGAGCTCCGCGTGCCCTTCACGGTCGATCGTGAGCAGGTCGACGACGTCGAGCGCGGCGCCAAGGACGCCGACTGGCAGCCGGTCAAGGACGCCGCCCGCCAGATCGCGTTCGCCGAGGACAGGGCCGTGTTCGAGGGCTATCGCGGCGGCGGTATCGCCGGCATCAGGGCCAGCACCTCGAACACGCCGCTCACGCTTCCCGCGGAGGCGCGCGACTATCCCACGGCGATCAGCCAGGCGGTGAGCCAGCTGCGGCTGGCCGGCGTCGCCGGACCCTACGCGCTCGCCCTCTGCGCCGACGCCTACACCCTGGTCAGCGAGACCTCGGAGCACGGCTACCCGATCTTCGACCACATCCTCCGGGTGCTCAATGGCGAGATCATCTGGGCCCCCGCCGTCGACGGCGCCTTCCTGCTCTCGACCCGCGGCGGCGACTTCGAGCTCACCCTCGGCCAGGACCTCTCCATCGGCTACCTGAGCCACGACGCCAGGAGCGTCGAGCTCTACCTGCAGGAGATGCTGACCTTCCTCGTCCACACCACCGAGGCGGCGGTCACCTTCTCCGCGGCCGGCTGATCCGCCGTCAGCCCAGGCCGCGCGGCGGGCGGCGGCGGCTGTCCTCGTGCCTGGCGGCGGGGCGGTCGAGGTCGACCTCGCGGTGGAGGCCGTGGGGAGCCATCTCGGGCACGGTCCAGCTCGGTGCGCGCCGGAAGAGTTCCTGGATGCGCTCCACCGGGCCTGGGCGCCTCGACGTCACGCACCGACCACCGGCGACGGCGTGGTCCGACTCCGACACTCCATGTCCTCCTCTCTGCCGCCCGACCACACTCCAGCAGCGTGGAACGAAATCTGGACCGATCCGGTCCTGTATTCGGATCCG
>DATAXV010000170.1:0-8219 GCA_036272915.1 Candidatus Dormiibacterota bacterium | reverse complement strand
GTCCATCCGGATCGCCGTCTCCTACACCGGCGAGTGGCACCGCCACGACCGGGAGGGCAAGCCGCCCGCGCCGGAGGGCGCCCGGCTCACCTGACCGCCGCCGGGAGACCCGCGATCGTTCGTCCCAGGCGCTGCGACAATTGCCGGTGTGGACGGTGTCGGGCAGGAGCGTTCCGCCGAAGCCGACCCGCGCACGGTGGTGCTCGTCGAGGGGGTCAGCGACCAGGTCGCGATCGAGACCCTCGCCCCGCGCCTGGGCAGGGACCTCGATGCCGAAGGCGTGCTGGTCGTCGCCATGGGCGGGGCCACCAGCATCGGCCGCTTCCTCGATCTGTTCGGACCGGGCGGCCTCGACCTGCGGCTGGCCGGCCTCTGCGACGCCGGCGAGGAGGGCTTCCTGAGGCGCGCCCTGGAGCGGGCCGGCCTGGGCGGCGGGCTCACCCGCGCCGGGATGGCGGCGCTCGGCTTCTTCGTCTGCGACCGGGACCTCGAGGACGAGCTGATCCGGGCCGTCGGCGCGGAGGCGGTCGAGCGCGTCCTCGAGGCCGAGGGTGACCTGCGGGCGTTCCGCACCCTGCAGCACCAGCCGGCGCAGCGGGGACGGGCCGTGGAGCGGCAGCTGCACCGCTTCATGGGCAGCATCAGCGGCCGCAAGGCGAGGTATGCCCGCGGGCTGGTCGAGGAGCTCGACCTGGCGCGGATCCCGGAACCCCTCAGCAAGCTGCTCGCTCATCTCTGACAGGCGGCCGGGTCACTCCCGGATCGAGGTGACGGACTGTCCGCGTGGTGTGTGACGACGGGTCGGGTGTCCACGCGCTGCTCGGCTCAGACGCACCATCAGAGCTGTCAGGGCAAGGCGTGGAAGAGACCGGGAAGCAACGTGACAGACATCACTCCGCCCAATCCGCCGGTGCGAGACCGCCGACGGGCGGCGCCCGGCGTGGATCGAGACGCTCCATCGCGCAATTCGCATCGGCCCTGGTCGGAATCGCCGTTCAAGGCGGTGCGGGAGCAAGCTCCCCGTCGTCCATCGCGCCGAGGCCGCCCGGCGAGAACCGCGCTCGGCTCTTCTCCCACCGACCGCGTCCCGCGTCCCGCGTGGCGCCTCCGCTCAGGGCGCGATGGGGGAGCCGTAGATCCGGCAGGATGCGGGTGCCTGCGCATAGACCGGCACCGAGACGGCGGTCGCTTCGCCGCCTTCCGTGACCACCGGCTCCTCGCCAGCCCCGGCGCCGACGATCCGGCCGGAGGCGTCGACACAGACGACGTAGACGGGGACGGGGGCGTAGGTGCGGGAGTAGGAGCCGGCCAGGGCCCCGTCGACCGTGTAGTCGTTGGGATTGCCGTTCTCCTGCGAGATGATCTGAACGCCCTCGCCAGACATCGAGTGTCGCGCGCCGGTCGACGTCCAGGAGGACGGCGCCGCCGTCGCGGTCACCCTGGTGACAGGCCCGCTGGTGATGGCGAGGATGGCGCTGACGCCCATCCGTTGTGAGGCGGCGATCTGCCCGACCAGTGTGCCCCCGGTGCCGACGACGGCGCCGCGGGCACCGTAGGCGGTGAACTCGACCCGCACCGCCTCGGCGGCCTGCACCGAGTGGTTGGTGATCATCGCCCCCATGCTCCAGACCACGTTCTGGCCGGATTCCGTCGGGGCGTTGCCCCAGGCGGTTCCCACGGCATCAACGGAGAGGCTCATGCTCGAGGCCGAGTGCCGGCTCGAGGCGGTCGGCGTAGAGGGGCCTTGCGCGTCGCTCGGGCCGCAGCCCCCAACCACGCCCAAGAGGAGGACCAGAAGCACGAGCAGGCCGACCGGCCAGAGGCCGCGACCACGGGAATCCTCCCTCACCTGACCGACTCCTTGACCAACGGTTGAAACGTTGCGGCGCTCTGAGCGTAGGCCCGAGGGGGCCTGGTTCCCATGGGACAATCGCCCCGGGGCCCGGGCGGCCGTCCCGTTGTGGCCGGGCGGAGGAGTGGGCACCAGGGGATGTGCGAAATTTGACACTCATGCGGCGCTCACACACGATCACCGCGGACATCCGACCAGGGAGGGACGCCGGCCGCTACCGGAGCCCGGACGCCGCCTAGGCCGTGGGCTACCGCCCGCTGACCCCAACGGTCAGCCCGTGGTCCACTACGTGAACCGCGCCTACTACCGGGCGACGGTGATGGGGGGGCCGGTCCTGAACCCCCGCCCAGCCCCAGTCGCCGGTGTACGCCAATACGCCGAAGGGGGCGGTGCTGGCCGCGGTCATGTACATCACCTCACCCGGCGGGTCGACCCCGCAGCCCCGTGGCCGCCTCACCCAGTGGCACGTCCACACCAACCCCTGCACGATCGGAGGGCTCCGGGTGGGCACCGTCTCCGCCGCCCAGCCCACCCGTCCGGCGGGATCGCGGAACCGCGACACGCCGCCGATGATCCACCTCTGGTTCGCGCCCATCCCCGCCGTCCAAGTCTTGCACGCCGCCGGGCGGGTCGCCTCACCGGCCAACGGCACGGCCTGATCCGGGCGCGCGGCTAACCTGGGGCCCGTGATCCGCACCCCGCGAGCCTCGGAGGTCCAGGCCCTGGTCGACCTCTGGGTCGACGCTGGGCTCAAGGTCGAGCCGGAGACGGCGGCCGACGAGCTGACGCGGCTGCTGGCCACCGGCACGGATCTCGTCCTCGTCCTCGAGGAGGGGGGCGAGATCCTGGGCACGGTGCTGGGGACCTGGGACGGACGCCGCGGCTGGATCCAGCGACTGGCGACCCGGCCCGGCCGACGTGGCCAGGGGGTCGGGACGCGACTGCTCGAGGAGGTCGAGCGCCGGCTCGAGGACATGGGTTGTCGCAAGGTGAACCTGCTGATCGAGCCGGACAATGATGGGGTCGCGGCCTTCTACGAGCGGTCGGGATACGCGCGGGACGACCTGATCTTCATGGAGAAGTGGCTGTGATTGACCGGGCACCCATGCCCCCGGAGACCGGCAGCGAGAGCGTCACCCGCAGGCCGCCGACCGGGTTGAGCTCCGCGGCGACGTGCCCGCCGTGGGCCGCGGCGGCTTCGGCGACGATGGCGAGGCCGAGCCCCGAGCCCTGACTCCTCGGTGCGCTGTCGACCCGGTGGAAGCGCCCGAAGATGCGATCCAGCTCATCGACCGGCACCCCTGGCCCGTCGTCGCTGACGGTGATCAGCGCCAGTCCCGAGGCCTCCCTCGCCTCGACCTCGGCGCTGGTGCCCTCGGGGGTGTGTGCGCGCACGTTGAGGAGGAGGTTGTCCAGGGCTCGCCGGAGCAGCTCCTCGTCGCCGCAGACCTCGATGCCCGGTTCGATCCTCCTCCGCTCTGATCCCGCTCGCTGTCACCTCCTTTTGGTGGCCGGTCAGTCCGACCACTCCTCCCTCTGGACCCGGCGCTGTCCGGCCGCTCGGCCGGGCGCCGATTCGATCTCCGCCGCCTCCTCCCCAGCCGCGAGCATCCTCCGCCGGAGCCGCTCCCGCAGCACGCCGGCGACACCGGCATGGCTCTCCAGCCCGGTCAGGTTGTCGAGCTCGTAGGGGTCGGCGAGCAGGTCATAGAGGTGGGCCTCCACGTAGCGGCTCGCCGCTGCGTCCCGGTGCCGGTCGGCGCCCGGCGCCGTGACCCCGTACTTCCAGCGCCGGGTGCGAACCGCCCTTCCCACCTCCGACTCCGAGATCTGGACGTAGACGTCGTCCTGCCAGCCGTCGCCGTTCCCCTGCAGCAGCGGCCGAATGCTGCTGCCCTGCATCTCAGGGGAGGCCTCGACGCCGCCGGCCTCGAGCAGCGTCGGCGGCAGGTCGATGAGGCTGACCAGCCGGTCGATCTCGCCGCCGCCCCAGAAGCCGGGCCCCCAGAGCGCCGCCGGCACGTGGATCGACGCCTCGTGGCAGGAGCGCTTGTATTCCTGGTTACGGGTGCGGAAGTGGTTGCCGTGGTCGGACGTGTAGAGCACCACCGTCCGGTCCTCCTGGCCGAGGCTGCGCAGCGCGTCCTGGAGCCGGCCCAGTGCCTCGTCGAGGCGGCGGACCATGCCGTAGTAGCCGGGCAGATGCCGGCGGCTGCTCCCGCCCAGGGCGGCGAGGTCGGGAGGGGTCCATGGCGACAGGTAGCGCTGAGCGTAGCCCTCTGGTGCCGGGTAGTCGTCGCGGTGGTTCTGCTGGTGCGGCTCGAGGAATGACAGGAACAGGAAGAACGGCCGCTCGCGTGGTTCGGCGATGAAACGGATGGCCGCATCGGCGAGGGCGTCGACCCGGTAGCCGGGGAGCAAAACGCACTGGCCGTCGGCGTCGTAGAGCTCGCACCGGTAGGCGTCCGAGGTGTGCTCCAGGGCGTTGGCGGCGAGCCAGTGGCGGTAGCCGCCACGCTCCGCCTCGACCACCGGCTCGGAGCCGGCCAGGTGCCACTTCCCGATGTACCCGGTGTCGTAACCGGCGTCGCCCAGCCGGTGGGCGAGGGTGGTGGCGTCACCGGGCAGCGACAGGCCGTTCCGGAAGCAGCCGGTCACCGTCGGGTAGAGCCCGGTCTGCAGACACGAGCGGCTAGGCCCGCACACGGGCTGGGCGGTGAACGCGTGGGGCAGGTGCGTGCCCCGACGCGCCAGCCGGTCGAAGTTGGGGGTCAGGCCCATCGGGTTGCCGGCCAGCCCGGTCGTGTCCCACCGCTGCTGGTCGGTCAGGAACACGATCAGGTTGGGGTGTCCCTCTCCTGGCATCCTCTCTCTCCCTCCTTGGCCTCAGGCCGAATCCCGCCAGATCACGGTCGACGGGAAGAGCAGCTTTCTGGGCGACGAGGCGTCGCCGCCGATCCGGTCGAACAGGCGGCGTCCCACCCTCGACATCCGGGCCGGGTCCTGGCCGATGGTGGTCAGGGCGGGGCGCAGGTTGGTCCCCTCGGGGATGTTCCCGAACCCGATCACGGGCACACCGAACCCGGCGTCGCGGAGCGCCCATCTCCTCGGCGCCGATGAAGTGCGTCGCCGGTCCTGGTGTCGACGGTCAGTGTCAGCACCGAGCAGGCATGGCCGGCCGCCTCCTCCTGCAGACGGGTGAGGAGCAGGTCGGTCCAGGGCACGCCCGGCCGCGGGGTCAGCAGGCAGACCCGGTCCGTCCGCTGCCGGCGGAGGCTGCGCGCGTCGAGGTCGGGCACGTGGCCCAGCTCCGTCGCCGCCTCGCGCAGCCGCCACTCAATGGCCGGGCTGGCCCGGTCGACGCGGTCCTCCAGCCGTTGAGGACGTAGGAGTCCAGGGTCGGCGCAACGCCGGCCAGAGCCGCCACCCCGCGCGCTCAGCGGGCATCGGAGATACGTTAGACCTGGACCCCGGCGAAGGTCAAACCGGTGGCGTGGGGCTGGCGGCTGCGGTATACCTGGGCGGCCGCCGTCGTACCTCAGGAGGTTTGGGATGATCACCGGAATCCACGGCATTCTCTTCAGCAGCGACCCGGCCGCGACCCGGGCCTGCCTGCGGGACGCCTTCGGCTGGGACCATGTCGACGCCCACGACGGCTGGTTGATCTTCCGGCTGCCGCCGGCGGAGCTCGGCGTCCACCCGGCCGAGCGGGGTGGGCAGCACCAGCTCTACCTGATGTGCGACGACCTGGAGCCGACCATGGCCCAGCTGCGGCAGAAGGGCGTGGAGTTCGAGGGCGAGCCCAGGGCGGACCGCGGTGTGGGCACGTTCATCACCGCTGTCCTCCCGGGGGAGGTCCGGATCTCCCTCTACCAGCCGGACCACCTCACCGCGATCTGAGGAGCCGCGGATCCCGCCCACCCACCGCGGCGACGACCAGCGGTGCACCTCTCGATGAGGTCTGCCGTATGTACCCGGCTCAGTGCGACAGCCGACTGCTGGGGGTCGCGTTGCTTGGAACTTCTTGCTCGGGCCGGGGACGAGTGGATCGAATGCCACGATCCACTCGCGGGCATTCATTCAGCGGGCTAGCCGCATCGTCGAGCGGTGAAGAGAAGGTACTCCCAGCTCATGGTGAAATGCCCCTCGTCTCCCCGGTCGTGGCAACGACCAAGTTCTTCCAGATCACGATCCAGCGCTGCCGTACGGTCCGCATCGTCGGCGATGCCTCGGTAGGCGCCGACGGTCGGCCCGTAATAGGCCCTGAAGTAATCGCGGAAGGCCTTTGCGTCTGCGAAGAGGTCAATGCTGACAGCCTGCCGGCGGGAGACAACCTCCGTGACGCGATCGCCAAACAACGACCTGACGTACTCCTCGCTGCCCCACCGCGTGGGTGCTTGCGCCCCAGGTGGCGGCGGCGGCGCATATGGCTTCATCGTCGCCAACATCTGACCGATGAAGCCTTCGGCAGTCCAGTTCACCAATCCGATGATCCCGCCCGGACGGCAGACTCGGACCAGTTCGTCGGCGCTGGCCTGATGATGGGGGGCGAACATGACCCCCACGCAGGAGAGCACCGCGTCGAACTCGCCATCGCGAAACGGCAACGCCTCGGCGTCGGCCTCTCGGCAGTCCATGGCGACCCCGCGGTCGCGGGCCTTCAACCGACCGGACTCGATCAGCTCCGGAGTCAGGTCGGACGCCACCACGCTTGCCCCCATCAGAGCGGCAGGAATGGCGGCGTTCCCCGCACCTGCGGCGACGTCCAACACGCGAGTGCCGGGTTCGATGCCACAAGCCTCGACCAGTACGGCGCCCAAGTCCGGGATGATGTCTCCGGCAACCCTCGGGTAGTCACCCAGCGCCCACATGGCGCGATGCTTCGCCTTGAGGGCTCGATCCAGATCCGCATTGGCCTGCACCACTCTTCCTCCTCGCACTTGACCAGCGTCGAGTCGCTGGCGGCTGCCGCCTGCCGGCTGTCCGAAGTCGCTGTTGGGAGGAGCGTACGGATGGTGGCGGGACCGAGCTAGTGCAAGATCTGAACTACTGTTGGGGGCATGGGTTCCAGCTACCACCAGTTCTGCCCGGTCGCCAAGGCGATGGAGTTGCTCGACGAACGCTGGACGATGCTGGTCGTTCGCGAACTGGTCACTGGGAGCCGCCACTTCAACGAGCTGCGCCGCGGTCTCCCTCGCATGTCCCCTGGTCTCCTTTCCAAACGGCTGCAGCAACTGATCCGAGCGGGCGTCGTGAAGAAGCAGGCGAATGGCAGCGAGGTGCAATACGTAATGACGCCTGCGGGCGTCGAGCTACGAACGGTCATCGAGTCGATCGGTGCTTGGGGGATCCGATGGATAGGGGAACTCGGCGAGGAGGACCTCGACCCCCAGCTCCTGCTCTGGGACATCCACCGAAACATCGACCACTCGCTGGTGCGGGGCGAGAAGATGGTCGTGAAATTCACGTTCCCTGAGCTGCAACCGAAGGCCCAGCACTGGTGGCTGGTGATCAACCGCAACGACGCGGACGTCTGTGATTTCGACCCTGGCTACGAGGTGTCCGTCTCCGTCGTCGGGGGCCTACGCGCCATGACTGAGATCTGGCGCGGAGACCGCGGTTGGGACCTTGCCCTACGTGCTGGGACCATCGAGCTGGAGGGTTCCAGGGACGAGTGTCGGCTCCTGCCCAGACTGTTGACGCTGTCCACGTTTGCCGCCGTGACGCGCCCCTGACGACCGTCATCAAGGCCCGGGCGACGCTTTGCCCCGGGAGACGGAGAGGGGGTCCGGGCGAGGGAGCAGCCCGCCACGGCCGCGGTCGATATCGAACCGGGCGTCATCCTCCCACCTCCGTCGTGATAACGGAGCCCGCTCGGACGCCACCCGTGGATGCCTTTGAGTGAGCCGCTCACGTCGGGCCGGTCAGCGCCGGACCACCCTCGGAATCTCCTCCTTGTAGAGGGGGGTCGCGCAGGGGTTGTCGGGGGCGTCCTCGGACCAGGAGGGGAAGCTGTAGTAGGAGGCGGCGACCTCGCCCCTCTCGATGTCGAGGATGGTGAAAGCGTGGTCGTACCAGCCGTTGCTGATGCCCAGCTTCACTTCCGGCTGACGGTGGCGGACGTTGTCGAACTTGATCGAGTAGGGATCCTCGTCGTCGTCCATCTCGAAGGCGCTGCAGCCGACCAGCCGCGGCTTGTTGACGCCGAGGAGGCCGTCCTCGAAGACGGCGAGCGAGTGCTCGTGGCCCCACATCCAGCAGGCGACGCGGTCGAACCCTGGCCTGACCGCCTCGAGCAGGCGGTCGTTGACGTTGGGGTGCGAGGCGCGCGAGTACTTGCCGTTGAGGGCGACGTGGCCGGAGAAGG
>DATAXV010000169.1:0-26285 GCA_036272915.1 Candidatus Dormiibacterota bacterium | reverse complement strand
CTCAACCGCGAGCTGGGCGCCGACTTCGAGGTCGGCTGCTTCGCCCACGTCTCCCGATACAGCGAGGAGCGCTCCCGGATCGAGACCGACCTCCGCTCGCTGCGCCGGCAGCGGGTACGGATCCCCGCCGCCGGGCTGGAGCTGGAGTTCGAGGAGGGCGAGCTGGTCAGAACCGAGATCTCGGCCAAGTTCACCAGGGAGTCGACCGAGGAGATGCTGGCGGCGGCCGGCCTGCGGTCGGTGGACTGGTTCACCGACCCCGAGGATCGGTTCGGATTGGTGTTGGCGGCCCCCATCTGACGCTTCCTCGGCCGAGGGCCGGCAGCCCCTACCGGGCGATCAGGCGGAGGGCCGGCGTCGGCGGCGCATAAGCAGCCAGACGGCGCCGCCGGCGATGGCGAGCAGGACCACCAGCGGGAGGCCCAGCAAGAGGCCGAAGAAGCGGGCCTGCTGCGCGTTCTCTCCGGCCTGAAGCCGGTTGATCAGGGGCGCGTACGTGATCGGGTCCTGTTTCGCCGACCGGGCGAAGGAGAGGTCCTTGGTCATCCGCGACGACCTCCAGGTCGCCTCGTAGCGGGTCAGCCAGGGATGGGATGGCACCATGATCCGCCCCGCGGCGTCATGCGTGGTGACCGCTCTGCGGCCACCCGCGCCGAGGGGTGCCGAGTAGAGCAGGTCGAGCTGATCCGGCGACGGCTGGTAGTACCCGGCCCCGTCGAACCGCGCGTCGGCCTGCGCGTAGGAGGTGGACACCGGCCGGTAGGGCGTGAGCAGCAGCAGCCTGACCGACACCAGTTCCGGCTGCGGCGAGGCGGAGAGCAGCGCCATCGGGTAGACGAGCCGCGTCGATGGGAAGGTGAAGCGGATCGGCCCCACCGCGCCGGTGGATGCCCCCGTGTCGTCGGGGACCGCCCTCGCCGCCTCGATCACCCAGCCCTGGTCAAGGTAGCGCTGTATGGCCGGCTGCTGGCCCGGCTTCCAGGCGTAGCCGTTCTCCACCAGCCACCGGCCCAGAGCGGCGGCGTCGCCGGCCTGCAGCGTCACGAACTGGAGCGGACCGACGGTGGCCGAGCCGATGACCTCGACGCCGCCCGTGGCCGGCGCGCCGGCACCGTTCTCGCTTCCGGGGAAGGGCTGGAACTGGTAGGCGGAGGGATCCGGCGGCGTGGTGATGGCGAGGGCGATGTCGAGCTGGTCGATGTCGCCTCGGGCGACCTCTGGGGCGGCCGGGAGCGGCATCAGCCAGCCGAAGCTGGACGCCGGGCGCTGCCCCTCAGGTGTGTTGTAGGCGACCTGGGTGAGCACCTGCTCGCGGCTGCCGTCGAAGGAGATCATGGCGTCGAACCCCTGCACCCGGTCGTTGGCGCCGGTTGGCGACACCATGGCGCCGCAGGCGGCGACGGCGGACGCCGACAGGCTGACGGCGAGAACGGCCGTCGCGAGCGCGCCGAGGACTCTCAACACAGGAGGCCCGAGCATACAGGCACGCGACCGCGGCGAACTCCTCTCAGGCGGGCGTCATTCGGATGCCGAGCTCGTCGAGGTGGCGGTCCAGGTCGGCCGGATCCTGGTAGACGCGGAAGGAGCCTGCCCGCTCCAGCTCCTCGGCGCCGTAGCCGCCGGACAGGAGACCGACCCCGATCGCCCGGGCCCGCTGCGCGGCGAGCATGTCCCAGATGCTGTCGCCGACGACGATCGCCTGCTGGATGTCGACGCCGAGCCGCCTGGCCGCGGTCAGGAACAGATGCGGATCGGGCTTGGCGAAGGGGACCTCGTCCCTGGTCACGACGACCGGGGGGTCGACGTCGAGCAACCGGATCACCGGCTCCGCCCCGGCCCGGCTGCCGCTGGTGGCGATGGCCCAGGGGATGCCCGCCTCGTTCAGCCGGACCAGGAGGTCGTGCGCCCCGGGCAGGGCTCGAACCTGGTCGATCTGCTCGGCGTAGAACCGGCCGTGGAGCGCCTGCAGGCGCTCCACCTCTCCCGGCTTGATCTCGCGCCCGGTCTCGCGGAGGAGCGCGTTGGCGAAGAGCCCGCCGCTCATGCCGATCTTCCGGTGGATCCGCCAGACCGACAGCTCGATGCCGGCCGCCTCGAGCGCCCGCCGCCAGGCCAGGACGTGCTGGTAGACGGAGTCGACCAGCGTCCCGTCGAGGTCGAAGACCAGGGCGGGCCGGAGCTCCAGCGGTTCAGCGGCCACGGCCACAGACTACTGCCGGGCGCCGGGGCGGCGGACTTTTCTTTCCACGCCCGCGGGTCTACGATCCCGTGCATGCCCAACTCGTCCATGTCCTTCGTCGACGCCGCGTGGCTGGCCATGGAGGATCCCCGCAACCTGATGATGGTGACCGGGGTGCTGATCCTCGACGGGCGCCCCGATCCCGACCGGCTCCGCAGCATGTTCGAGGAGCGGTTGCTCCGGTTCGATCGCTTCCGGCAGCGCATCGAGCGCCCGCCGCTGGGCCTGGGCATGCCCTCCTGGCGGGACGACGAGCGCTTCGACCTCAATCTCCACATGCACCGGGTGGCCCTGCCCGAGCCGGCCGACAAGGAGGCGCTGGAGACGCTGGTCAGCGATCTGCTCAGCACGCCGCTGGACCTGACCAAATCGCCATGGCAGATCCACGTCGTCGAGTACGGGCCGGACACCGTGCTGGTCGCCCGACTGCACCACAGCATCGCCGACGGCATCGCCCTCATGCGCGTCCTCCTCTCGCTGACCGACACCTCGGCACGGCCCGACCGGCGCCGCAAGATGAAGGACGAGAAGGAGAAGGCGGCCACGGCCGACCCCTGGCGTCGCGCCGGCGAGTGGCTGTGGACGATGGGTTCGGACCTGGCCAGGGAGCCGGCACGGGTGCTCGCCTCCTCCGCCGGCGTCGGGGCCGGCGCGGCGGCGACGCTGGCACAGCTGGCGATGCTGCCGGAGGACCCGCCGAGCGTGCTCAAGGGCCCGCTCGGCGTGGCCAAGCGGGCGGTCTGGTCCGATCCGCTCCCGCTGCCCGAGATCAAGAAGGCGGGCAAGCGTCATGGAGCGACGGTCAACGACATCCTGCTCAGCGCCGTCGCCGGCGGGCTGCGCCGCTACCTGCTCGAACGGCGGGCGCTGGAGGACGGCCTCGAGGTGAGGGCGACGGTCCCCGTCAACCTGCGCCCGCCGGACGCGTCGCCGGAGCTGGGCAACCGGTTCGGCCTGGTCTTCCTCCCCCTGCCCCTGGGCATCGAGGATCCGTTGCAGCGGCTCAGGGAGATGCACCTGCGCGCCACCGACCTCAAGTCCTCGATGCAGCCGATCGTCGCCTTCGGCGTCCTCCACGCCCTGGGCATGCTCCCCGGCCTCGCGCGGGATCGGGCCATCTCCTTCTTCGGCAGCAAGGCCACCGCCGTGATCACCAACGTGCCGGGTCCGCAGAAGCGCCTCTACATGGCGGGTCGCCCGCTCCGCCAGGTCCTCTTCTGGGTACCGCAGGCGGGCCGGCTGGGGCTGGGCATCAGCATGCTCAGCTACGCTAACGAGGTCGTCGTCGGTGTCGCCGCCGATGTCGGGCTGGTGCCCGATCCGGAGCGGATGGTGGCGGCCTTCCACGACGAGCTGGAGCAGCTGCTCGCGCTCTGATGGGCCCCGCACCGCGGGTGGCTCGCCGACGTGATTCTGCAAGACTGGGGAGCACATGGCGAGGTGGGCCCTTCTTCAGCACGTGGCGTACGAGGGCCCGGGCCTGATCGCGTCCGAGGCGGAGGCGGCGAGGATCGACCTCGAGGTCATCCGGCGCGATCTCGACCAGGCGCTGCCCTCGCTCGACGACGTGGACGGCCTGGTGATCATGGGCGGTCCCATGAGCGCCGCCGACGTGGCGCAGGAATGGCCCCTGGCGGCGGGGGCCGTCGGGCGCGGGATGCCCCTCCTCGGCATCTGCCTCGGCTGTCAGGTGCTGGCCGCGGCGCTCGGCGCCCGTGTCAGCGCCGGGCCCTCACCGGAGATCGGGCGGGGCGAGGTGACGCTGGTCGCCGACGACCCGCTGCTCGGCGAGCGCGGCGAGCGCGGCGAGCGCGGCGAGCGCCTCCAGGTGATGCACTGGCACGGCGACACCTTCGACATGCCCGAGGGAGCGGTGCTGCTCGCCTCCTCCAACGCCTATCCCCACCAGGCCTTCCGCGTCGGCGAACGGGTCTACGGGCTCCAGTTCCACATCGAGGTGGACGACGCGCTCGCCGACGCCTGGAGGCCGCACCTGCCCGCCGGCGCCGAGGTCGCCGCCACCGGGGAGGCGGGGCGGAGGGCGCTGCGCCGCCTGATGCGCGGCCTGGCTTCGGTCAGCGCCCCAGCTTCTCCAGACGGTGGAGCAGAAAGCTGAGGATCCAGGAGACGATGCCCAGGACGATCGCACCGAAGATGGCATCGAAGAAGAAGTGGTCGATCGTCAGGTAGCCCGTGATCTTCGACGTGACCCAGAGCAGGAAGCCGTTCAGGATCAGCAGGAATATCCCGAACGAGAGGATGGCGAGAGGCAGGGTGAGGATGCGGAGGATGTGCCCGAACAGGGTGTTGATCAGGCCGAACACGAGCGCGACCACCACGTAGCCGACGACGCCTCCGGTCACATTTAAGCCGGGGACGATCTTGGTTGTGACCCAGAAGGCCACGGCAAGCAGGGCCCAACCGATGAGGATCCGAAGAAACCACGGCATCAGCCTTCTCCTTCGACGGTGCGGCGGTCGCGGGGTCGGCCCGATTCTACGGGCGTGGAGCCGCGGCCTGGGCCTGGATAGGATGTGAACTGGCCACGTTCGAGGGCTCCGGCCCCGTGTTGGCGCGGTGCGCAGCCGGACACCGAAGGAGGACACCGATGAGGGCACGCGATCACGGAAGCACCCGGTCCGGCATCGTTCGAGGGCGCGGCTGATGGCGATCGTCTCCGCCGTCATCGCGCCGCACGGATCCCAGGTCATCGAGGGCGCGGCCGCGGCCGACGCGACCGCCGCCGCCCGCGTCACCACCGCGGGCATGGAGGAGCTGGGTCGCCATGTCGCCGCCTCCGGCGCCGACACGGCCATCGTCTTCACCCCGCACAACGTTCATGTCGAGGGCGCCATGGCCGTGATCGAGTCGGGGCGCATCGAGGGGGCCCTGGAAGGCGGGACGAAGAAGGTCGCGCTGGACGTGCCGGTCGAGAGGGAGCTGGCCGCCGATGTCAAGCAGGCGGTGCGATCCGCGGGGGTGCCGGTGGTCGGCCTCTCCTACGGTGGCAACGACGCCGCCTCCGCCGCCTTCCCCATGGACTGGGCGGTGTTCGTGCCGCTGTGGTTCCTGGGCGGCAGGCAGCTCCCGCCGATCCCTACCGTCGTCATGTGCCCGGCCCGTGACCTTGACGCCGAGACCCACGTCCGGGCCGGGCGCGCCGTCGCCGACGCGGCGCGGCGGAGCGGTCGCCGCATCGTCATCGTCGCCAGCTGCGACCAGGGACACCGGCACCTGGAGTCCGGCCCCTACGGCTACGCGCCGGACGCGGCGGCGTTCGACGACCAGATGGCGGACATCGTCCGATCCGGAGATCTGCGCCGGCTCCTCGACATCGATCCCGCCTTCGTCTCCCGGGCCGCTGCCGACAGCTGGTGGCAGTCACTGCTCCTCCACGGCGCGCTCGGCGACGGCTGGCGATCGGAGCTGATCTCCTACGAGCACCCGACCTATTTCGGCATGCTCTGCGCCGCCTTCAGCCCCGCCACCGACTCCGCCTGAGACCGATCCGCGGTGACCCGGAATCCTTTACCGCCGGGGTTGGCCTGAACGGCGTATCTGGGTTACGATGACAATATCTTGGGCTTTGAACGTTCGTTCCCGCGTGATATGGAGGCTATCCCCTCGGCCAACGACGACGGGGAGCTGCTCGACACGGTCCGCCAGAGCGTCGAGGCGATCGGCGCCGCGCTGACCGCGTGCCGCTCCACGCTGCGCGAGGTCGAGGTCCAGATGGGGCGCCTCGAGCGCCAGCTCGCGGCGCTCGAGGCGGCTCAGCCGCACCAGCCGGTCGTCGGGGACGATCCCGGCCGCATGGTCCCCGCCGCCACCGGCACCGGGCAGGAGGACCTCGTCGAACGTGTGGAGCGGCTTCGGGCCGCCTCCGAGGCGATGCTCAAGCGGCCGCTCAAGGCCTACGAGCGACCGCTCCTGCTGCGCTGGGCCCAGCTCGAGCGCGGCGGCCAGCCGGTCCCCGTCGAGGAGATCCTCCAGGTGGTCGCCCGGCTCCTCTCCCGGCGGACGCGGGAGGGGACGCTGCCCAGCAGCCTCGCCTGGTGTGACGCCACCGTCGAGACCCTGAGCCGCGGCGCCATGGGCCCGACCCCTCCCCGCGGCGCCGACGTTGCCGCCGAGTACGCGGCGATGTACGAGGCGATGGCCGACCGTCTGGACGCCGAGGCGGCGCCGTGAACCATCAGGACTGGCTCCGCCTGGGCGCCCACCTCAACAAGATGTGGCCGCACCAGCCGATCCCGCCGGGGACGCTGGCCGAGTGGTACCCGTACGTGGCCGATCTCGACGCCGCCCAGGTGCGGGCGACCATCGACGCCTTCGTGCTCGACGGGACCGCCTTCCCCCCGACCGTCGGCCAGATCCGGGCCAAGCTGGTGGAGCTGCAGGACGTGCCCCAGCTCTGGGGCGAGGTATGGCAGGAGGTCCGACGCCAGATCACCTACCACGGCGTCTACCAGGATCCCGACGCCGTCGCCTGGTCGACGCCGGACGTCGCCGAGCTGGTCCGCCTCAAGGGCTGGGAGTACCTCTGCACCACGACCGACCCCTGGAGCGTGGTCGAGGCCCAGTGCCGGGACCTATGGGAGGGCATCCGGGCTCGGCGGCGTCAGGACTCCGCCTACTCCTGCCTGCCCGGCGCCGGTCTTCGCCGGCTCGACCCCGACTCGGGCAGGACCCGCCTCACCTCGATCGCCCGGCTGCTGCCGCTCGCCGCGGGCGACTGACCGGCGTCAGGCGGCGCGGACCTCGGCGCCGAGCAGTTCGATGTAGTGGCTGCGAAGGTTCACCGCCGCCGCCGGCCAGCTCCAGTCCTGGGCGGTCTCGAGGCCGGCGTTGCGCAGCCGTGCGGTGCGGTCGCGGTCCTCGAGCAGGCCCCTTACCTCGGCGGCCATCGCCTCCGGGCGCCCCGGCTCGCAGAGCACGCCGTTGACGCCGTGCTCGACGATCTCGGGGATGCCGCCCGCCCTCGCCGCGATCACGGGGCAGCCTGACGCCATCGCCTCGAGCAGGACCAGGCCCAGTGTCTCCGTCTCCGAGGGGAAGACGAACAGGTCGGCCGACGCGTAGGCGGCGACGAGGTCCTGCCCAGTCAGGCAGCCGGCAAACGTGGCCGGCAGGCCCGCCAGCTCCTGCTCCAGGGTGCCGCGATGGGGTCCCTCGCCGACCAACGCCAGCGAGCAGCCGGGAAGCTCGCGAAGCATGGGGGCGAGCCGCTCGACGCTCTTCTCGGCGCTCAGCCTCCCGACGTAGAGGAGGAGCGGGCGCTCGGGGTGCCCGCCGCTGAGGCGGTGGCGCATCTCGGCGCTGCGGTGGGAAGGATCGAAGCGGTCGATGGCGACGCCGCCGCGCCAGCCGATGCGGAGGCGCTCGAAGCCGTGGGAGTGGAGGTCGCTCTCCACCGCGTGGGAGAGGCAGAGGGTGCGGGCGGCCTGGTTGTGGACGGTCCGCAGCAGCTCCCAGGCAAGGGGCTCCATCGCCCCCAGGTGGTAGTGATGCAGGTACCGCGGCAGGTAGGTGTGGAAGGAGCAGAGAAGGGGCACGTGGCGTGACCGCGCGTACCTCACGGCGTTCCAGCCCAGGAGCGCCGGGTTGACGGCGTGCACGACGTCCGGCCGGAAGGCGTCGAGCGCCCAGGTCACGGTCGGCCGCGGCGGGGCCAGGCGGACCTCTGGGTAGAGCGGCAGCGGCAGCCCGCGGACCGGATGGATCCTGGCCCCGCCATACTCCCTGAGCCCCTCGTCCGGGGTCACCAGAAGCACCTCGTCGCCCATCCGGGTGAGGTCCTCGAGCGCGTGGCAGAGTCGGGTCACGACGCCGTTCACGTTGGGCAGGAAGGTCTCGGTCACGATCGCGATCCTCATTTCCGCCTCCTTCTCATCCCCGCGTGCAATCGGGTCGGTGGTCTCACCTCCAGAGGTACCGGTCCACAGGTAAGCGACGGATTGTCGCCAGCGAAAAACTCCGTGACGGCCGCACAATGAGCGGGTGAGCTCCCCCGCGGCGGCCGCAGCCATCCGCCTCGATCCGCTCGACTTCCTCGGCCTGGCCTCGCAGCTGTCCGAGGAGGAGCGCCTGATCCAGAGCACGGTCAGGCAGTTCGTCCAGGACCGAGTCCTGCCCGGGATCGACGAGTGGTTCGAGGAGGGCGTCTTCCCCCGTGAGCTGATCGGCGAGATCGCCGCCCTGGGGCTGCTCGGCATGCACCTCGAGGGCTATGGCTGCGCTGGGACCAACGCCGTCAGCTACGGCCTCGCCTGCACCGAGCTGGAGGCGGGCGACTCCGGGTTCCGCAGCTTCATCTCGGTCCAGGGCTCGCTGTCGATGTTCCCGATCTGGAAGTTCGGCTCGGAGGAGCAGAAGCGGCGCTGGCTGCCGGCGATGGCGCGGGGCGAGGTGATCGGGTGCTTCGGGCTGACCGAGCCGGACTCCGGCTCCGACCCGGGAAGCATGCGGACGGCGGCGCGCCAGGACGGCACCGACTGGGTGCTGAACGGGACCAAGCTCTGGATCACCAACGGCGGGATCGCCGACGTCGCCATCGTCTGGGCGAGGGCCGAGGAGGGCGTCCGTGGCTTCATCGTGCCGACCGACACCCGGGGCTTCACGGCCACCGACATCCACCGCAAGATCTCGCTGCGGGCGTCGGTCACCTCGGAGCTGGTGCTGCAGGACGTACGCCTACCGGCGGAGGCGATGCTCCCCGGCGTGAGGGGCCTGCGCGGCCCGCTGTCGTGCCTCAACGAGGCGCGCTTCGGGATCTCCTGGGGCGTGCTCGGCGCCGCCCGGACCTGCTACCGGGTCGCCCTCGAGTACGCCAAGAGCCGGACCCAGTTCGGGCGCCAGATCGCCGCCTTCCAGCTGACCCAGCGCAAGCTGGTGGACATGCTCGTCGAGCTGGAGAGAGGCAACCTGCTCGCCCTCCGGCTGGGACGGATGAAGGACGAGGGGCGCCTCGCCCCCCAGCACGTCAGCCTGGGCAAGCTGGCCAACGTCCGCGCCGCCCTGGAGATAGCCCGCTCGGCGAGGACCATCCTCGGCGCCAACGGCATCACCCTCGAGTACCCGATCATCCGCCACATGAACAACCTGGAGTCGGTGTTCACCTACGAGGGCACGGACGAGATCCACACGCTGACCCTCGGCGAGGCGATCACCGGGTTCGGCGCCTTCCGCTGATCTCAGCCGTCGGACACGTCCAGCGAGGACAGGCCCGACGAGAGGTCGATCTGGTAGCGGTCGCTGGCGCTGCCGCCGACCTGCAGGGTGGTCCCGCCGGCGATCTTGCCCCGGTTGGTGCCGGCCAGACGGACGGAGTCGATCGGATTGCGCACCTTGATCGTCGCCCCCGCGCCCTGCCGCAGGCCGAAGCTGAGGTCCGTCATGCCTCCGGTGACCTGCACCGGCACCGAGCCGGAGGCAGGGCCCAGCGTGACCGTCGCCTGGTAGGCACCGCCGCCCAGGGTGAGGTTCCGCAGGTCGGCTCCACCCAGGTCGAGCCACATCTTCGAGGCGCCGGCACCGATGTCGACCGTCCAGTGCACGCCGCGGGCGAGCAGGACCTGGACCTCGTTGCCTCCGCCGAGGCCGTCGACCTGGACGGTCGAACCGGTGGCGCTGACCTGCGCCTGGCCGTGGTTGGTGGTGACCCGGTACAGGTCGCCACCCAGGTCCCCGCTGCCGACCTCGAGCACGGTCGAGCCGGTTCGGAGGTCCATGGTCGCCGCCGTCAGCCCGTCACGGCTGCCGGTGACGGGGGTCCCCTGGAAGGGGATCGGCGTCGAAGTCGGTGTCTCCCGCCCGTGCTTGGCGGCCGAGCCCTGCGGGCTCCCGCCACCGCATCCGACCACGACCAGCATCATCGCGATGGGTAGGAGGAAGACCCCCAACCGCCTGAGCATCGGGCAAGCCTACCGCACCCATCCCGGGCGCGCGTAGCCGTCCAGGTACCCGGGAACGGCCATGTCGCCGGGCACTCCGGGATCGGGCTGAGGAGCGCCGGAGCTCGTGTGGAAGGGGAGGACGCCGGCCCAGACCGGCAGATCCAGGTCCTCCTCCTTGTCCACCGGACCACCCTCTCTGACCTTGGCCGAGACCTCGTCCAGGCCGAGCCGGAGCACCAGCGTGCCGGCCAGTTCGGCGGCCGAGGGCTGCCGGGCGTCGTCCCAGCGGCCCGGGCAGACATGCTCGACGACGACCTGGAGCGCGTGCAGCTTCTCCTCGCGGTCCGTGATCACGGTCGGGCGCCCGAAGACGACGACGGAGCGGTAGTTCATGGAGTGGTTGTTGACCGAGCGGGCCATGACCAGTCCGTCGATGAGGCTGACGGTGAGGCAGACCGGCGATTCCTTGCCGCCGTTCAGGATCGCCGCGGCCGGAGCGCCGTGCAGGTAGAGTACATCGCCGTCCCTGGCGTAGAGGGTGGGCAGCACCCGGGGCGCGCCGTCGATGACCACGCCCAGGTGGCAGACCAGGCCCTCGTCGAGGATCGCGTCCACCGTCGCCCGGTCGTAGCGGCCCCGCTCCGAGTGCCGCCGGACCCGGGAACGGCCGCTCATCGCCTCAGCCATCTCTCATCCTCCATTTGATGTGATACAAACCAGATCATCGTAACAATACAAAATGTCGGCCGGTTCGGGAGCAACATGGCTGGCGTGGATGCGCTCGCGCTGATCGGGGGGACCCGGGCGGAGGAGATCGGAGCCAGCGTCGAGGCTGCGATCCGTGGCGGGCGGCTGCGGCCGGGCCAGCCGCTGCCACCGGTGCGGCGCCTGGCCGAGCACCTGGCCATCAGCCCCTCGACGGTGGCAGCCGCCTACCGGGAGCTGCGAGCCCGCGGCCTGGTAACGGCGGCGGGGCGGAACGGGACCAGGGTCGGCCCCCGTCCCCCACTGGCGGCGCCCTTCGCCGACGCGCTGCCCCAGGGCGTCCGAGATCTCGCCTCGGGCAACCCCGATCCGGCGCTGCTCCCCGCCCTCGTGACCCAGGTCTCCTCCGAGCGCCGGCTCTATGGGGACGCCGCCAACTTCGAGCCGCTCCTCGAACTGGCCCGCTCCAGCTTCAACGCGGACGGCATCGCCGCCGGCCAGGTCGCCGTCGTCGGCGGAGCGCTGGACGGCATCGAGCGCGTGCTCGGCGCCCACCTCAGGGCCGGCGACCGGGTCGCCGTCGAGGACCCCTGCTACGCCGCCACCCGCCACCTCCTCCTCGCCCTCGGCCTGGAGCCGGTGCCAGTTGCGATCGACGACGCCGGCATGCTCCCCGAGGCGCTGGCCGGAGCCCTGCGCGGCCGCCTGGAGGCGCTGGTCGTGGTGCCGCGCGCCCAGAACCCGACCGGGGCGGCCCTTGACTCCGGGCGGGCGGAGGCGCTGGCAACCCTGCTCCGAACGCGCCCCGAGGTCCTCGTCATCGAGGACGACCACGCCGGCCCGATCGCGGGAGTCCCGCTGCACTCACTCACGCAGCGCGCCGGCACCGATCGGTGGGCCTACGTGCGCTCGGTCTCCAAGTGGCTGGGCCCCGACCTCCGGGTCGCCGTCCTCGCCGGGGACGCGGTCACCGTCTCCCGGGTCGACGGCCGGCAGCGGCTCGGCACCGGATGGGTCAGCCACCTCCTCCAGCGCATGGTCGTCGAGCTCTGGAGTGATCCGGAGGTGTTGCGGCTGGTGAAGCACGCCGCCGAGGTCTACCGGCGCCGCCGAGAGGGGCTGATCGCGACCCTCGCCGCCCACGGCATCCGGGCGCGCGGTCGTTCGGGGCTCAACGTGTGGATCGAGGTCGACGATGAGCAGGCGGCGCTAGCACGGCTCCTGGAGGCCGGGTTCGCCGCCGCCCCCGGCGAGAGATTCCGCCTTCATGCGCCACCCGGGATCCGCATCGGCAGCGCGGTGCTGCGTGAGGGCGAGGCCGAACTCATCGCCGCCGCCCTGACCGAGGAGCGTGTCGTCACGGACCGGGCGAGATCGGGCTGAGGCTCTCTACGTCCCACCTCCGCCGGAGAAGGTCTCCGCCTACATGGCCGACCTCCTGGACTTCGTCGCCCGCGAGGACGTGCCGGTCCTGGCGCAGGCCGCCGTCGCCCATGCCCAGTTCGAGTCCATCCATCCGTTCACGGACGGGAACGGGCGTATCGGTCGGGCATTGATCAACTCGATCCTCCGGCGGCGAAGGCTCACGACACGAGTGGTCGTTCCGCTCGCCTCGGCACTCGTCGCTCATCGCGACCGCTACTTCGACGCGCTCGGCTCGTACCGAACTGGGGATCTCGAGCCCTTGATAGGCGACTTCGCGACCGCCGCGCGAATCGCGGCATCCGAATCCAGGACGACCGCGCACCGCCTCACCGAGATCCCGCACGAGTGGGCGGAGATGACCGGTCCAGTCCGTGCGGGAAGCGCGGCCGCCAGGATGCTGGCGATGCTCCCGGCGCAGCCGATACTCTCGGTCGCCGCCGCCGCCGCGACCGTGGGCGGCCCGATCAGCGCCGTGTACGCCGCGGTCGAACGGCTCCGCGATGTCGGTGTGCTCCGCCCGCTCACCGACCGCAAGCGCAACCAGCTCTGGGGTGCCTCGCTGATCCTCGA
This sequence comes from Candidatus Dormiibacterota bacterium, assembly GCA_036272915.1. GTDB lineage: Bacteria > Chloroflexota > Dormibacteria > Dormibacterales > Dormibacteraceae > DATAXV01. The sequence continues at coordinate 13,451 of DATAXV010000169.1, read as the reverse complement.
GGAGCTCGACGAACTCGGGTGCGGATCGCTCGCGCGGCTCGGTGATCAGGCCTCCAGGTCGGCGACGAAGCAGCCGGCGACGGTCTCCACGGTGAAGGCGCCCTCCCGTTCGATCACCCGCCCGATGCGGGACTCGACGGCGTCGAGCAGCGGCGGGGGGAGGTCGTTCGACGAGGAGATGTAGGCCATCGCCGGAGCGACGGCCGGGAAGCGGAGCTCGTTGACGTACTCCTCGACGGCCACCTCGGGAAGGACCTCCCGAACCCGGTCGACGTACTCCAGCGCGAACGGCAGGCGCTGATGAGGATCGGACAGTCCCAGCTCGGCCGCCGCCTCGCTCACCACCGACCGGAACGCGGACATGGTTCGAGCGCTGTTCGTCGTGATCACGATCCGGCCCCCCGGAGTGGTGACGCGCCGGAGCTCTCGGAGCGCGGCGAGCTGGTCGGGCACGTGATACAGGGCGTGGTTGCACATGGTCCGGTCGAAGATGCCGTCGGCGAGCGGCAGCGCCTGGGCGTCGGCCCGCAGCACCAGCGACGACTCGGCGGCGCGGGCCAGCATCGCCGGGGAGAGGTCGAGCCCGACGACCTCCACCCCGAGCGCGCGGAGCGCCGGCTGGTAGAGGAAGCCCGGACCGCAGCAGACGTCGGCGACACGCTCGCCCGACCTCGCTCCGAACCGTTCCAGGACCCAGCCGGCGAGCGAATCCCGGCGCCGCCCGTAGCGGAGGTGGGTCTCGATGCGGACGGCGAGCGGATCGAGACGTCCGTACTGGCGCCGGACGTGGTCGGGATCCGTGTAGCGGACGCCCACGGCGATGCCGGGCCTCCCGTCACCCGTCGATGCGGTAGATCCGGATCGCGTTGTCGTGGAAGAGCTTCTGCTGCTCCCCGGCGCTGCAGCCGGACACGATCTCCCGGAAGACGTTGAAGGTCTCGACGAAGGGCCGGTAGGCCTTGTCGACCGGGAAGTTGCTGGCGAACATCGAACGCTCGACCCCGAACAGCTCGATCGTCTCCAGCACGTAGGGGCGGATGCTCGCCTCGGTCCAGTCGGGATCGAACATGCCGAAGCCGGAGATCTTGCAGGAGACGTTGGGCTCCCGGGCGAGCGTGCGCATGCCCTCCCGCCAGGCGGTGTGGCCCTCCGGGCTCTGGTCCATGGGCATGCCGGTGTGGTTGACGATCATGGGCACGGTCGGGTGCTTGTGGGCGACGGCGGCGGCATCGCGCATCTGGAAGGGGACGGCCTGCAGGTCGAAGGACATGCCCAGCCGCTCCAGCTCCGCGTAGCCGGCCAGCCACTGCGGGTCGGTCATGTAGTCGGGGCGGTCGCACTGGCTCCTGGCCGGGTCGGCGTCCCAGTTCATGATGTGGCGGATGCCGCGGAAGTTGGGATAGCGGGCGTGCTCCTCGAGGGTCCTGCCCACTTCCGGGTCGTGGAGCGGGGCGAAGCCGACGATCCCGTGCGGGAAGCCGCGCTCGTCGGCGATCTTCTGCAGCCACGCGGTCTCGGCGACCGGGTTCGAGCGGTCCGCCCCCGCCTCGAGGTGAACCGAGCGGACCAGGTTGAGGCCCTTCGCGTCCGCCAGCAGGTCGTCGAGCAGGTAGGTCTTTCGGATGTCCACCGTGCCGGTCGGGTGCTGCGGTGGCTTGCGAAGCCACTCGTAGGGCATCAGGTCGAGGTCCCAGAGGTGATGGTGCGGGTCGACCAGGGGCGGCACGTTCTCGGCCATCAGCGGATCCCTCCATAGTCTGCCGGTCCGGCCGCTCCGCGCCACCGCGTGCGCTTCAGCATCTCGTTCTCCTCCTCCGCGTGGTGACCGACGTCACGGCCGCTCCCGGCCGGAGGGGCACGGGCGGCGAACATTCCGCCGGCCCTCCTCACCGACACTGTGAGCCCCCGACCGAGCCGGCGTCAACGCACCTCGCGCGCGGCCGAGCACGGATATCCTTGCTGGCGTGTCGATCGAGATTGATGTCGTGGTCGAGGTGCCCATGGGCAGCCGGAACAAGTACGAGGTCGACCACGAGACGGGCGTGATCCGGCTGGACCGCCAGCTCTTCACCTCCACCCGGTACCCGTGCGAGTACGGCTTCATCGAGCACACCCACGCTGAGGACGGGGACCCGCTGGACGCGCTAGTGGTGGTCGGCGAGCCGACCTTCCCCGGCTGCCACATCCACTGCCGGCCGATCGGCGTGTTCTCGATGTTCGACGAGGCCGGGCCCGACGACAAGATCCTGGCCGTCCCGGTCTGGGAGCGCAGTCGCAGCTGGCACGAGCTGGAGGACGTCCCCAAGCAGCTGCTGCTCGAGATCCGGCACTTCTTCGACGTCTACAAGGACCTGGAGGAGGGCAAGTGGACGAGGGTCGGCGGCTGGCAGGGCCGGGAGGCGGCGGAGCGCGAGATCGACGAGGCCATGAGACGGCACGCCGAAATGGGCTCGTAGGCTGTGGTGATGCCCGACGAAGCGCGGTCAGGGCCACGGCTCCTGGTCTGGTGGGAGAACCTCGACACGGTGCACCAGGTCCTCATCGGGGGCCCGGTGCTGGCCGTGATCCTGGCCGTCCTCAACGCCGGTCCCATGTCGCAGCCCGTGCTTCGATCGATCGGCTACGGACTGATCGAGGGCGCCTTCTTCACCGCGCTTCTCATCGTCGTCACCCGCTACGAGCGCTCGCGGCGCTCGGCGAGTGAGGGCGAGGAGGCGGAGGACGACGAGACCGGGCGGACGATCGTCCCGTGATCGGTCGAGCTGAGCTGGCCAGCGCCTGGGGCGTGGAGTCCGGCTACCACGCGATCAGCGGCGACTGGGTTCCCACCTCCGACGAGACCGCGGACAGGCTCCTCCACGCGATGGGCGCCCGCGACCAGGGTCCGCCCTCGTCGGCGACGCTGGTCCATCGGGCCGGAGATCCGCTCCAACTGCCCGGCGAGCACGAGATCCGGACCGAGGACGGCAACGTGCTGCGGGCCGAGGCCTGCCTCCCCGAGGACCTGCCCCTCGGCTACCACCGCATCCGGCGGCTGGCCGACGGCGAGGAGCGCCACCTCATCCTCACGCCCGGCCACTGCCACCTGCCCGACGACCTTCGCGGCTGGGCCTGGGCGGTCCAGCTCTACGCCGCCCGAAGCCGGGCCAGTTGGGGCATCGGCGACCTCGCCGACCTGCGCGAGCTGGCCCGGTGGGGACGGCGCCAGGGCGCGACCACCCTGCTGGTCAACCCGCTCCACGCCCCACTCCCCACGGTGCCCCAGGAGCCTAGCCCCTACTTCCCCTCGACCCGCCTCTATCGCAACCCGCTCTACCTCCGCGTCGAGGAGGTGCCGGGTGCCGAGCGGCTGGCGTCGGAGCTGGAGCCGCTCGCCCGCGCCGGCCGCGGGCTCAACGACGAGCGGGAGATCGACCGGGACCGGGCCTGGGGCCTCAAGGACGCGGCCCTGCGCACGCTCTACGACGCCTTCGGGGGCGACCCCGGCCTCGACGCCTACCTGCGCCGGGAGGGCGAGGCGCTGCGCGACTACGCCACCTTCTGCGCCATCACCCGCGAGCATCGAGCTCCCTGGCGAGCCTGGCCCGAGGAGCTCCGCCACCCACGCGGAGCGGCGGTTGAGCGGTTCCGGCGCGTCCACGAGCATGAGGTCGGCTATCACCAGTGGCTGCAGTGGCTGCTCGACCGTCAGCTCGGCGAGGCCGCGCGGGAGCTGCCGCCGCTCACCGACCTCGCCGTCGGGGTCGATCCGGACGGCGCCGACGCCTGGCTCTGGCAGGACCACCTGGCCCCCGGCATCAGCGTCGGCGCCCCGCCCGACCCCTTCGCGCCCGAGGGCCAGGACTGGTCGGTCCAGGCCTTCGACCCCTGGAAGATGAGCCGCGACGGATACCAGCCCTTCGCCCGCACCGTGCGCGCCGCCCTCGACCACGCCTTCGGCCTCCGGCTGGACCACGTGATGGGGCTCTTCCGGCTGTACTGGGTACCCACCGGGGGTGGGCCCGGTGGCTATGTCCGCTACCCCTCGTCCGATCTTCTCGGGGTGCTCGCCCTGGAGAGCATGCGGGCGAAGGCGGTGGTCGTCGGCGAGGATCTGGGCACGGTCGAGGATCACGTTCGCGAGGAGCTCTCCCACCGTCGCGTCCTCTCCTATCGCCTGCTCTGGTTCGAGGACCGGTCGCCGGCCGACTATCCCCGCGACGCGCTGGCCGCGCTCACCACCCACGACCTGCCCACGCTCAGCGGCATCTGGACCGGCGCCGACCCCGACCCCGCCATCGAGAAGCGCCTCCTCCGCTACGGCGGCGCGCGGCTGGGCGAGTCGGTGGAGGAGGCGGCCCTCACCGCCTACGCGGCGCTGGCCGCCAGCCCCTGCCGGCTGGTGGCGGCACCGCTGGAGGATGCCCTTGAGGTCTCCGAGCGGCCCAACCGCCCGGGCACGCGGGAGGCGACGAACTGGTCCCTGGCGCTGCCGGTCCCGGTCGAGGAGCTCGAGGCGGACGGCAGGACGGCGGACCTGGCCCGAACACTGCGGCGCTGAGCTCGGCCGGCGTCGCCGCCCGCGTGTTTGCGTTGGCTGCATCCGGTTCGGTGGTGTCACCATTGCGGCGTGACCGAGACCTGGACGGAACAGCCCTACCCTCCCATCAAGGAGTACGGACTGATCAGCGATTGCCACTCGATGGCCTTGATCAGCAGCGGCGGCTCCATCGACTGGTGCTGCATGCCCCGTATCGACTCGGGCAGCTGCTTCGGTCGAATTCTGGACTGGCACAAGGGCGGCATGTGCGCCATCGAAGCGCGCCACGGCGCCCGCCCCAGCGGCAGACGGTACATGGGCGAGACAATGGTCCTGGAGACGATCTTCAGCGGCCCCCGAGGCTCGGCCCGCCTGATCGACTGCTTCACCATGCACCACGGCGGCGCCGACGCGCCCCACCAGGAGCTGATCAGGGTGCTCGAGGGGGTCGAGGGAGAGGTCGCTCTCCGCTTCCACATCCACCCCCGCTTCGACTACGGGGCGCTCCGTCCCTGGCTGCGCCGGATCAACCCCCACATGGTCGCCGCGATCGGCGGCGACGACGGCCTCCTGATCTCGTTCGACGGCGACCTGGTCGCGGCCGGACACCACGAGCTCTACGGCGAGGCCCGCGTCACCGAGGGCCAGCGGTCCCGGCTCGTCATCCGCTATCGCCGGCCCGAGGTGCTCGATCGCAGCCACCCCGCGCAGGTGGCGCCCGAGCTGGTCGACCGACGCCTGGAAGAGACCATCAAGTGGTGGGAGGACTGGTCCAGCCAGGCCACCGACCACGGTCCCGAGCGGGCGGCGACGATCCGCTCCGCCCTGGTCCTCAAGGCCCTGACCAACGCCCCCACCGGCGCCATCGCCGCGGCGCCGACCACGTCGCTGCCCGAACGCGTCGGCGGCGACCGCAACTGGGACTACCGGTACACCTGGATCCGCGACTCCTCCTTCGCGCTCCGCGCGCTCGGCGAGCTCGGCTTCCTCCGCGAGGCCGACGGCTTCCGCCGCTTCATCCAGCGGAGCTCGGCGGGCAGCGGTCAGGACCTCCAGATCATGTACGGCCTGGGCGGCGAGCGCCGCCTCACCGAGATCGAGCTGACCCATCTCGAGGGCTATCGCGGCTCCAAGCCGGTCCGGATCGGCAACGGTGCCTCCGAGCAGATCCAGCTCGACGCGCTGGGCGAGCTGCTCAACCTGAGCTGGGTCTGGCACCGCCACCACCAGAAGACCCCCGACGCCGACTACTGGCGGTTCCTCCGCGACCTGGTCGAGGTCGCCTGTGCCCGCTGGCGCGACCCGGACCGCGGCATCTGGGAGATCCGGGGTGAGCCCCAGCACTTCGTCCATTCCAAGGTGATGTGCTGGATGGCGATCGATCGCGGCCTGGCCCTGGCCCGCGACGCCGGCCTCCACTGCCCGCTCAACCAGTGGGAGAAGGAGGCGGACGAGCTCCGGCGGACGATCGAGGAGCACGGCTACGACCAGAAGCGCGGCGTCTTCACCCAGGCCTTCGACAGCCCGGCCATGGACAGCGTGCTGCTCCTCCTCCCCACCACCGGCTTCATCGACTACCGCGACGAGCGGATGATGCGGACGGTCGACGCCATCCGCGAGGACCTTGAGGAGGACGGCCTGCTGCTCCGGTACCGGCCGGATCAGATCGACGACGGGGTCAGCGCCGAGCGCGAGGGCCAGTTCCTCGCCTGCACCTTCTGGCTGTCCGAGTGCCTGGCCCGCCAGGGACGGATGAACGAGGCCAGGCGCGCGTTCAACCACGCCTCAAGGACGGCCAACGACCTCGGCCTGCTGGCCGAGGAGTACGACCCCAAGTCGCATCAGGCCCTCGGCAACTTCCCGCAGGGCCTGAGCCACCTCTCCCACCTGGCCGCGCGCCTGGCCCTGGCCGGAGCACCCCTGCCCGACTGACGGGAAGGATCACCCCCGCGGCCCGGTCGTGTGCCGGGCTGCGGGCTGACCGCGTCAGGCGTGCCCGACGAGCACCCCCACGCAGGCGACGGCGACCCCACCCAGAGTCACCTGGATGAGGGAGCGGCTCAGCCGGACGTGCAGGAAGCGCCGGCGGATCCAGGCGATCGTCACCAGCTCGACGGCGACCAGGCAGTAGGCGACGTGCAGCGCCGTCTGCAGATCCGGGATCAGGAAGGGCAGCGCGTGCAGGGTGCCGCCGACGAAGGTGGCGCCCCCGGTGAGCACGCCCCGGGCGGTCGAGCTGCCGCGGCCGCTCAGCGAGCCGTCGTCGGAGAGGGCCTCGGAGAGCCCCATGCTGATCGCCGCGCCCAATGAGGCGGCGAGGCCGACCAGGAGGGCGGCGTGAGTTCCTGAGAGGAAGGCGGCGGCGAAGATCGGTGCCAGCGTCGAGATGGTGCCGTCGATCAGGCCGATCAGCCCCGGCTGCACGAACCTGAGGACCTGCTCCTTCTCGTTGCGGGTGGTCAGGAAGGCTAATGTCACGGCCACATAATCGCAAGTGAATTAAATTTAGTCCAGAGTAAATGACTAAATTACCTAGCCATAACTACCGTGTTAGTGTGGGCTATATGGGCCGGGACAACGCCGCCTCCGAGGTTGCGTTCATCCGGTCGCTCCGCTCCCGCCGGCTGAAGGCGACGCCGCAGCGGGTGGTCGTCTATCGCATCCTCCAGGAGCGCGACGGCCATATGACCGCCGACGAGGTGATGGCGGCGGCGGCCCGGGACCTGCCCAACGTCTCCCTGCCCACGATCTACGCCGCCCTCCAGGTGCTGGAGGAGCTCGGCCTGGTCCGGCGAGTCGCCTCCCTGGGCGGGACCGCCCTCTACGACTCGCGCGCGGCCGCTCATCACCACGCCCTGTGCCGGGTCTGCGGGAAGGTGTGGGACCTGGACGTCGCCGTCGACGACGGCCCCGCCCGGCTCGCCGCGACCGCCGCCGGTCTCCAGCCCGAGCAGGCCCAGGTCACCGTCCAGGGGATCTGCGCCGAGTGCGCCGAACGCCGGCCGGCTAGGCTCACGCGGCCCTCCGCCGAGGAGGCATAGCATCAGGAGGATGAAGCCGATAGACGCACGCGCGAGGCTGGAGGGGACCGACCTCGACTACTTCCGGCTGGCGGCGGCCGAGGAGGCGGGGCTGGGCCGCACCGAGCCGTTGCCAAAGACGATCAAGGTGTTCCTGGAGATGCTGCTCCGCGGCGTGGCCGCCGGCGCCGTCTCCCCGACCAGTGTGGAGGCGATGGCGTCGTGGCCCAAGGTGGTCGAGGGCGCCGAGCTCCCCTACACACCTGCCCGCATCTTGCTCCAGGACCTCACCGGCGTCCCCGCCGTCGTCGACCTGGCGGCTATGCGGTCGGCCATGGCCCGCGCCGGCGGCGACGTCGGCAGGGTCGACTCGCAGGTCCCCGCCGACCTCATCATCGACCACTCGGTCCAGGTCGACGCCTTCGGCAGCGCCCGCGCCTACGGCGCCAACATCGAGCGCGAGTATGAGCGCAACGGCGAGCGCTACGCCCTCCTTCGATGGGCCCAGCAGGCCTTCGACAACTTCACCGTGGTGCCCCCGGGCATGGGCATCTGCCACCAGGTCAACCTCGAGTACCTGGGCAAGGTGGTCCAGGTCCGCGACGGCGTCGCCATCCCCGACACCCTGGTCGGCACCGACTCCCACACGACGATGATCAACGGCCTTGGCGTCCTCGGCTGGGGCGTCGGCGGCATCGAGGCCGAGGCCTGCATGCTCGGCCAGCCCATGTACCTGCCGACCCCGATCGTGGTCGGCGTCCGCTTCGTCAACGCCCTTCCCGTCGGCGCGACCGCGACCGACCTGGTCCTGACCCTGACCGAGCTCCTCCGCAACCACGGGGTCGTGAACAAGTTCGTCGAGTTCTGCGGGGACGGGCTCTCCGGCCTGACCGTGGCCGACCGCGCCACCCTCTCCAACATGTGCCCCGAGTACGGGGCGACCTCCGCCCTCTTCCCCGTCGACGGGCAGACGCTCCGCTACATGGAGTCGACCGGGCGGTCCCGCGAGCAGCTCGACCTGGTCGAGCGCTACTGCCGGGCCCAGGGCCTGTTCCGCGAGGACGGCGAGCCCATCCCGACCTTCTCCGAGCTGGTCGAGCTCGACCTGGCCAAGGTCGAGCCCTGCGTCGCCGGCCCCCGCCTGCCCAAGCAGCGCGTGCCCCTGGCGCGGGTCTGGGCGAGCTTCCAGGAGGCCTTCTCCGAGGGCGAGGAGCCGGAGCCGGAGCCGGAGGAGGTGGCCCGCTTCGACGAGGAGAGCACGGTCACCGTCGCCGAGCGCACCGACGTGCGCCTCCGCAACGGCTCCGTGGTCATCGCCGCCATCACCAGCTGCACCAACACCTCGAACCCCTCGGTGATGATCGCCGCCGGCCTCCTCGCCAAGAGGGCGGTCGAAGCCGGGCTGGAGGTGCCGGGCTACGTCAAGACCTCGCTGGCGCCCGGCTCCCGAGTGGTCACCGACTACCTGGGCAAGGCGGGGCTGATGCCCTACCTGGAGAAGCTCGGCTTCTACCTGGTCGGCTACGGCTGCACCACCTGCATCGGCAACTCCGGGCCGCTGGCGTCGCCGGAGATCGAGCAGGAGATCCAGGATCAGGACATCAGCGCGGTCGCGGTGCTCTCCGGCAACCGCAACTTCGAGGCCCGGATCCACGCCCTCGCTCGCGCCTCCTACCTCGCCTCCCCGCCGCTGGTGGTCGCCTATGCGCTGGCCGGCACCATCCGCAAGGACCTGACCGAGGAGCCGCTGGGGACCAGCCGCGACGGGCGGCCGGTCTACCTCAAGGACATCTGGCCGAGCCCTGACGAGGTCGCCGCCGTCGTCGGCGCGAACGTCGAGGAGTCGATGTTCCGGACCGAGTACGAGCGCATCTACGCCGGCGACGAGCACTGGCAGCAGATGGCCGCGCCGACCGGTGAGACCTACGATTGGGACGACAGGTCGACCTACGTGCAGGAGCCTCCCTACTTCGACGGCCTGGGCCCCCAGCCGGAGCCGCTCCACGACATCCGTGGAGCCCGCTGCCTGGTCGTGCTCGGCGACTCGGTGACGACCGACCACATCTCGCCGGCCAGCAACATCGCCGCCACCTCGCCCGCCGGTGAGTACCTGATCGAGCACGGGGTCGAGCGCCGCGACTTCAACTCCTACGGTGCCCGGCGCGGCAACCACCAGATCATGGTCAGGGGCACCTTCGCCAACATCCGCCTCCGCAACGAGCTGGCCCAGGGCGAGGAGGGTTGGTGGACGCGCCATCTGCCCTCGGGTGAGAAGCTCTCGATCTACGAGGCCGCGGAGCGCTACCGCCAGGAGAACGTTCCCCTGATCGGCATCGTCGGCGCCGAATACGGCTCGGGCTCCTCCCGCGACTGGGCCGCCAAGGGGCCGAACCTGCTCGGCATCAAGGCCGTCATCGCCGAGTCCTTCGAGCGCATCCACCGGTCCAACCTGATCGGGATGGGCGTGCTCCCGCTTCGCTTCACCGAGGGCATGTCGAGGACCTCGCTCGGGCTCACCGGCGAGGAGGAGTTCGCCATCACCGGCGTCGACGGCGGGCTCGAGCCGCTCCAGGAGCTCACCGTGGAGGCGCGACGGCCGGGCGCCGACCCGATCACCTTCCCGGTCGTGCTGGACGCGGTCAACCGCACCGAGATCAGCTACCTCGAGAACGGCGGCGTCCTCAACCTCGTCCTCCGCAACCTGATGGCCTGATCCGCCCGCCAGGCCGGCGCCCGGTCAGGCGAGCCAGGACGGCTCCCTCGGTCCCGACGGATCGAGGGAGTTGTGTCGTCCCCACGGCGCGGGCTCCAGGGCTCGGCAACCTCTCGGCACCGCAAGACATCCGCCCACCAACCCCGGGACACCCGTAGACGCTATCCTGATCCGCGGCCTATGGGATACAACCTGATCGCACTCCATGGCCAGAGGGGCGAGGAGGTGGCCCGCCGCCTCGGCGCGGGTCTGGACACGACTGCACTCGACTTCTGGCAGGCTCTCGGTGACGGCGCCTCGGCGCCCGCCCTGGGCGACTCCGGGCAGGGCTGGGTCCTTGTCGCCGATCCGACCGCGGACATTCCGGCGGCGAACCAGCTCCTCGCCTCGCTCAGCCAGAACGGCTGGGCCTATTTCCTCCACGTCGAGGAGGGGTCGCCCGAGTCCGCGCTGCTGGCCTGGGCGAACGGCCGCCCGATCTGGCGGGTGGCCCGCGGCGCGGGCGACCCCAACCTCACCGTCGAGGGAACGCCCCCGCCGCAGCTGCAGGAGATCCAGCAGCTGCCGCATCACCAGAACCAGGCGGGACCCGACCACCTCGCCCACATCCCCGCCGAGGTCTTCACCGAGGTGACCGGGGTCCGCCAGGACGCCCAGGGCTGGTGGAGCACCTCCCAATACCACGCCCTGCAGCGCGGCGGCGCACCGGCTGCGGCTCAGTTCCCGCCGCCGCCCCAGCAGTCCCCCGTCCCCTCGGCTCAGCCAGGGGGATTCCCGCCGCCGCCCCAGGGTCAGCCCGGAGGCTTCGCCCCGACGCCCGCCCAGGCACCGTCCGGCGGGGCCGGTGGGCGGTACTTCCTGACCCTGCGCCGGCACACGGGGATGGTCGTGTACTGGCAGACGCGCCGGACCAGGTTCGAGGGCGGCTACGAGACCCTGATGCGCGAATACCAGGCGGCCCAGCGCCACAACCTCATGTTCGGCTGGTGGTCGATCTCCTCGATCCTCTTCTTCAACTGGCTGATCCTCTTCCAGAACCAGAGGGCCAAGCGGCAGCTCGACCAGCTGGTCGCCGGACCGAGCTGAGCCTCGGGCCGCCCCGCTTTCGGCAGGCGGAGCCGGTGACGATCCGGCGATTCAGCCGGGCGAGCGCGGCCGGTCCCGCCTGCGAAGCGCCCGCCCCGAGCAGGATCAGCACCGCCCCCGCCGGCTGGTTCCAGGACATCGGCTCTTGGAGGACGAGCACGCCCGCCAGCGTGGCGAACACCGGCACCACGTAGGTCACGGTGCTGGCCGTTGTCGCGCCGGCGCGGCGGATGATCCCGTAGTTGAGGACGTAGGCGACACCGGTGCCGAGCACGCCCAGGGCGAGCACCGCCGGCGCGGTCAGCCGGTCGGGGCCGCCGCTGACGAACGGCGCCAGCAGCCCGACCAGGACGGTGGCGCAGGTGAGCTGCGCCGCCGAGAGGGACAGCGATGACTCCGGGCGACCGGCCAGATGCCGCCGGGCGTAGGGGAGCCCGAGCCCGTAGCATCCCGCGGCGGCCAGGCAGAGCATGTCTCCGGCGAGGTCACCTCCGGAGATCCCCCGCCACGCTCCCAGCACCACGACCACCCCGGCGAAGCCGATGACGAGCGACGCGAGGCGGCGGACCGATGGGCGCTCGTCGGGAAGGATGAGGACCGCCCCGATCGCGACCAGGATCGGCGTCGTGGCGTTCCAGATCCCGGCGAGGATGGAGGAGACCCGCAGTTCGCCGTAGGCCAGCCGCGTGAAGGGGGCGGCGTTGAGAAGCAGGGCGTCGACGGCCAGGTGGCCCCAGGTCCGCGGACTCCGCGGCAACGGCTCGCGCCGGAGCACGAGGATGAGGAGGAGCGTCAGGGCCCCGGTGAGGAGGCGGCCCAGGGCGACCTGGACCGGTGCCAGCGAGGTGTCGCCGACCTTGATGAAGAGGAAGCTCAGCCCCCAGATCAGCGACAGGAGGAGGTACTGCGACGGCCAGGGCACCGCAGGGGGGCCGGCGGCGGCGGCTCCCGCCTGGAGGGACGGCTCGGTCGGCGGGGACATGGGACGAACGGTGGCAGGCGTGGAGGCGGGGCCGCCACCCGATTCTTGCCCGCGGACCCGCCGCCGCGCGGCCTACGAGGGCCGCTCCCGGCGGAGCTCCTCCAGCGCCGCCTCGATGCCGTCGAGCCGGCGCATGACCTCCTTGAACTCCTGGCTCGTCTCATGGCCGAGGAAGGCGGCACCGATCGACGCGGCCAGCGTGCCGACCAGGCCGATGCCGCCCAGCATCAGCACCACCGCGACCAGACGTCCGATCACGGAGTGCGGCGAGATGTCGCCGTAGCCGACGCCGGTCGCGGTGACGATCGAGAACCAGACCGCCGCCCAGTAGCTGCCGTGGACCGACGGCTCGAAGATCACGAACATCCCGGCGGCGGAGAAGACGAGCAGCGTGGTGACGCCGATCACCATGATCAGGCCCGGACGGAGGATGCGCCGGAAGACGGGGAAGGCGACGCTGGCGGCGCCCGCCAGCCGCGCCACCCGGAGCAGGCGGGCCAGGGGCGCCAGCTCGGCCAGCGGCGAGCCGGCGAGCAGGGCCGGCACCAGCGGGCAGGAGACGACGACGACGATCACGGTGAGCCAGGTCGTGGCCAGGATCCGCCGCTCTCGCCGCGACAGGATGAGCAGCAGGACCAGCTCGATGACGAAGACCGACCAGAACATCCAGTCCGCGATGAGGAAGCCGAGGTGGTTGGGATGCTCCCACTCGGCGAGGGTCAGAGGAATGGTCGCGAAGGCCGCGACCACCACCAGGGCCTCGACCGCTCGCACCTCCACCCGGCTCGTGGCGGCTGACATGGCTCAGGCCTTCAGCGGCGGCGCGAGTACCAGAGAAGGCCGCCGATGTAGCAGACGGCGGCGATGATCAGCAGCTGGGCCCAGGGGGTGCTTTCGATGTTGCCCTGGGCCAGCTCGATGACGGAGGCGCCGACCACGGCCACGACCAGCACATGGCCGGTGAGCGCCGCCGCGCGCACGTGGACAGAGGGCCGCCACTCCGCGGCCGTCTCGGAGGGGACGCGCACGCCGAGCAGAGCCAGGCCGACGACGGCGGCGAGGATGGCGACGAGGAGTGCCCAGGGCAGCCACATGCCCCCGGCCAGGGCGGCCGCGAAAAGTAGCGCGGCG
>DATAXV010000168.1:0-11305 GCA_036272915.1 Candidatus Dormiibacterota bacterium | reverse complement strand
GCCACCTTCGGGCGCCGCATCCTGCCCCAGGGGCTGGCCCCGCGGCTGGCTCCGATCTGGCTCTGGTTCCTGATCCCCAACCTGGTCGTCTTCCAGCCCTGGGACTGGGACAACACCAAGTTCTTCGCCTACTGGGCGCTGGTCGGCTCGATCGCCGTCGCCGCCCTGCTGGTCCGGCTCTGGCAGCACAGCCGGGGCGGGATGGTCCTGACCGCGGTCCTGGTGGTGCTCCTCTGCCTGGCCGGGAGCCTCGATCTGGACCGGTCCCTGGACACCTCGCAGAACACGTTCCTGTTCACCGACCCGGGCGGAATCCAGGTCGCCGCCTGGGTGCGCACCCACACGCCGCGGACCGCGATCTTCCTGGTCGCGCCCGTCAACAATGAGCCGATCCCGACCCTCGCCGGCAGACGCGTGGTCTCGGGCTATCCGGGCTGGCTCTGGACCTACGGACTCCCCGGATGGTCGGAGCGCACCGAGGACGTGGAGACGATGCTGGCCGGGAAGCCGGGCACCGCGCGGCTGGCCCGGCGCTTCCACGTCGCCTACGTCGTCCTCGGACCGCAGGAGCTGCAGGGCTACCATGGCAGCGTGAGCTACTGGGAAGCCCAGGGCTCGGTCGTGTATCGCAGCCAGGGCTACACGGTTGTCCGAGTCAAAGAAGCGTCCTGAGTCCGGGCTGATCGCCGAGGGGGAGGAGGTCGGAGGCCGCCACTGGCCGCGCTGGGAGATCGTCTGTCTCGCCGCCGTCGCGCTCCTCGGCCTGCTCCTGCGGCTGCACCGGGACACCGCCGCGCCGCTGATCACGGACAACGACGACGAGCTCCAGTTCGCCTGGCTGGGGCTGAACCTGATCGTCCACCACGCCGCCACCAGCTGGTCGTACTTCCCCGGCTATGCGAGCCACACCGTGTTCCGGGACTTCGGGAAGACCTACCCGATGGTCAACGACTGGCTGGACCATCCGCCGCTCTTCGGCTACATTCTGGGCGGCTTCGCCTGGCTGCTCGGCGACCGCACCATGACCCAGGTCACGCCCGCCCAGGTGCGCTTTCTGCCCGTGATCTTCAGCGCGACCACGGTTCCGCTGCTGCACCTCTTCGGCCGCCAGCTGATCGACCGCCGTGCCTCGCTCGTCGCCGCCCTGCTCCTGGCCACCTCGCCGGCGGCGGTGCTGATGGGCCGCGAGGGCGAGCCCGAGTCGCTGCAGGCGGTTCTGCTGCTGGCCTCGCTCCTGCTCACGCTCTGGATCGTCCGGCAGGGCCGGCCCGGCGCGGTCTCGCTCGGCCTCCTGGTCCTGTTCGCCGCCGCCACCCCCTTCATGAAGGTGTCCGGGGTCGCGGTGGGGGGGATCTGCCTGGTCATCCTCTTCGCCTTCGGCCACTGGCGAAGCGCGCTGGCCGTGCTCGCCGGAACCGTGGCCGGGCTGGCCCTCTACGTGATCTACGGCTGGATCGTCGACTGGCAGCTCTTCCTGGTCATCTGGTCCGAGCAGGTGGCACACCGCGAGGGCGTCATGGGCGCCTTCCAGTACCTCGCCTTCCCCTCCGGCATCAACCGCGATCTGCAGGACGGCTGGTGGCTGCTGGGCTGGATCGGCCTGGCCATGTTCCTCTCCCGGCGGAACTGGCGTCGCGAGCTGTTCCTGGTCTGGCCGGCGTTCGCCTATGCGGCGACGATGCTGCTCATGGCGGGCCAGGCCGAGGTCGAGCAGTACGGCTGGTACAAGGTGATCATCTACCCGGAGGTCTACCTCGGCGCCGGCTGCCTGGCCTGGTACGCGGTCAGGGAACGGTCGCTGGCGGCCCTCACCGCCCTGCTCGTCCTGGGCGGCGCCACCGCCACCAACTGGTGGCTGGGCGGGACCGCCGGAGGCTGGGTGCCGAGCCCCGCGCTCCTCGTGATCGTGGCCGGTGCCGTGCTGGTCCCGGCCGCCATCGCCGCCTGGCGGGGGAGCAGCCGGCTCTGGCAGGAGGTCGCGGTCTGGGCCGGCGGCCTCGCCCTTGGCTTCATCGCCATCGGCAACACCGTCGAGAGCTTCCTCGTCGACGCGATCTTCACCCACATGTGACCGCCGGAGTCGCCCGGCGCAATCGGCCGTTCGGCCGATGCCGGCCCGCGCCGGCGATCGTAAGCTGACCGGGAGTGAACCCCAACCGCGGCGCCCGGAAGGAGGTCTGACGATGGCGGTGGAAACGTCTGGAATGGTGCGGGCCTGCTCGCTCGACGAGCTCCGACGGGAGGGGATGCGCGTGGCCACGGTCGGCGGGCGCACCGTGCTCCTGATCGCCCACGAGGGCAGGGTCGCCGCGCTCGACAACCGGTGTCCGCACATGGGCTTCCCGCTCCGCCGCGGATCGGTCAAGGATGGCCTGCTGACCTGCCACTGGCACCACGCCAAGTTCGACCTCGCCAGCGGCTGCACGCTCGATCTCTTCGCCGACGACGCCCAGCTCCATGAGGTCGAGGTCCGCGACGGTGACGTCTGGCTCGACCCGCGGCCGATGGCGCGGGACCAGCGCTCCTACTGGCTGGAGCGGCTGGACTCCGGCCTCCGCCACCACCTCAGCCTGGGCCTCGCCAAGAGCGCGATCGGTCTGGTCAGGGCGGGAGCGGTCGAGGAGGCGGTGTCGGAGGCGGCGCGCTTCGGGCTTCGCTATCGTTGTGCCGGCTGGAGCCCGGGGCTCACCGTGCTCGTCGCCGGGGCTCGCGTCCTGCCCCATCTCGACGAGGCCGACCGCCCGCTGGCGCTCTATCACGGCCTCATCCACGTCGCCGACGACACGTCCGGCCAGGCACCCCTCTTCGCCGTCGCCGCGCTCGAGGCGGGTGGCCGCGAACGGGGCCGCTACCGGGAGTGGTTCCGCGACTTCGTCGAGGTCCGCGAGCAGGAGGCCGCCGAGCGGGCGCTGGCGACCGCGGTCGGCGAACTGAAGCCGCCCCAGGTCGCCGAGCTCGTCTTCGCCGCCGCCACCGACCATCGCTACCTCAACGGCGGCCACGCCCTCGACCACGCCAACAAGGCCTTCGAGCTGCTCGAGCTGATCGGATGGGAGCACGCCGCCGAGACCCTCGCCTCCGTCGTGCCGATCCTGGTCGGCGCGCAGCGGATGGAGGAGTCCTCGAGCTGGCGCCATCCGCTCGACGTCGCCGCCCTGGTCCGGGAGGCGGGAGCGGAGCTGGTCGCCCTCCCCGCGGTCGAGGCGCGGGAGTGGTCGGGACACCTCGAGCTCGCCGAGCGGATCCTGGAGGGCGAGCCGGGGGAGACGATGGAGACGATGCTGCGCCTGCTCCGCTCCGGCGTGCCGGCGGCCGAGCTGTCCTCGGCGGTCGCCCTGGCCGGATCCCTGCGGGCGGTGCACTTCCCGGTCTCCAACGAGCTCAGCGATTGGGAGACGGTGCTCCACGGCTTCACCTACGCCAACGCGGTGGACCAGGCCGTCCGCCGCAGCGGTTCGTCGCTCGTGGCCAGGGGCATGCTCGACGCGGCCGCGGCGATCTGGCTGGAGCGCTTCCTCAACGTGCCCAGCCGGGCGGTGCCGAGGCCAACCGGCGAGGAAGCCGGCGGCGAGGCGATCCTGAACGCGCTCGACACGCAGGGCCAGGTCGACAGGGTCGGCCAGCTCGTCGTCGACGCCCTCGCCGCGGGCAGGCGGGACGAGGTGATCCGGGCGCTCGGCCACGCCCTCTACCGCGAGGACACCACCTTCCACCAGGCCCAGATGTACGAGGCGACCCTGCGCCAGCTGGGCCAGCTCGACGCGCAGGCGGGCGACCTCCTCCTGCTCGGCTGCGCCCGGTACCTCGCCGCCCACTACCCGACCCCACGGGGCCGTGGCCAGACCTACGACATCGCCCTCCGCCTGCAGCGCGGTGAGGCCCTGTACGAGGACGTCGACACGGTCTGATCAGCCCGGCCGGACCGATCGCGGCTCAGGGGGTCAGGACCAGCCGTCCCCGGACCTGACCCCGCCGGAGCCGGGCCATGGCCTCGTTGGCGCCGGCCAGCGGCACCGCCTCCACGTCCCACTTGAGAAGCCCGCTCTGGGCCAGCTCGAGGACCCGGCGCAGGTCGCGGTAGGAGCCCCAGACCGACGTCGTCAGCGACACCTCGCGGGGAACCAGGCCCATGCCGAAGTAGACCCGTCCGCCGGAGCGGGCGTGGGGCGGCTCGACGTGGGAGGGGTCGGGTTCGGAGGTGCCGCCGTCGGCGCCGACCTGGACCAGCACGCCGGCCCGGCGGACCAGACCAAGGCCCAGCCGCAGGGTCTGGTCGGAGCCCCAGAAGTCGAACACCGCCTGCGCCGTCTCCCGCCGCTCCCCCGACGCGATGCGGGGCAGGGCGGTGGCCTGGTCCGCACCCAGCTCGAGCGCGCGGCGCCGCCGGACGGGGGAGGGGTCGATGACGACCACGGTCGCCCCGGTCAGCATCTTCAGGTACTGGACGGCGAACTGGCCGAGGGCTCCGGCGCCGATGACGACCGCGGTCGACGGCTCGACCAGCCAGGGGATCCCGCGGCGGACGGCGCGGTAGGCGCTGAGGCCGGCGTCGGCGAGCGGCGCGGCGCGCACCGGATCCAGCCCGCGCAGGGGAACCAGGAAGCGGGTCGAGGGCACGACCACGTACTCGGCGTGGCCGCCGTCGCGGGTCCAGCCCGGTTCGCTGGCGTTGGGGCAGAGGCTCTCCTCGTCGCGGAGGCACCAGCTGCAGGTGCCGCATCCCCAGCTCCCGTAGACGAGGACCTCGCCGATCCCGTCGGCGAAGCCGGCGATCTCGTGCCCGAGCACGCGCGGGAGCTCGATGTCGGGGAAGGCGCCGTCGATCACGCGGAGGTCCGACCGGCAGATGCCGCTGGCCCTGACCTTCACCAGCACCTCTCCGGTGCGGGCCACGGGGTCGGGCCGATCCTCGATGCGCAGCGGGGCCCCGTAGCGCTCCAGGACCGCCGCCCTCATCGGCCCGCCCTCCGGTCGAGGGCGGGCCTGTGGGGGGTAGGGCAGGCTCCGCGAGAACGTGCGGCGCACCGGTCGCCGGGCGGTGGGGGGAGCGTGTTCACGAGAGGCCTGCCTCCAGGGTTGGGCGGGATCTGACGGGAGCGGTAGGTCCAAGTATATCGAACGCATGTTCGATGGTCAATCCCCGCTTGCCCCGGCGTAGTGCGCACAATGGTTGCCCATGGCCCGAGTCGTGGTCGTCGGCGGAGGAGTCATCGGCTGCGCGGTCGCGGAGCGTCTGAGCCGCGAGCGCCATGCGGTCACGCTCCTCGAGCGGGACCACCTCGGTGCCCACGCCTCGGGCGCAGCGGCCGGGATGCTGGGGCCCTCCAGCGAGGGGGACACGACCGACGCCGAGCTGGGACGGCGCAGCCTGGAGCTGTTCCCCGAGCTGGTGGCGCGGATCGAGCGCAGCGGCGTATCCGTGGAGTTCCGGGAGCAGGAGACGCTGCGGCCGGCGCTGACCGCCAGTGACGTCCGCCGGCTCAAGCGCAGCGGGGGAAGGTGGCTCGGCGCCGAGGAGGCGCTGGCGCTGGAACCGGGCCTGAACCCGCGGGTGCAGGGCGCGGCCGTGATCGCCGAGGCCCAGATCACCCCGCCGAGGTTCGTCGAGGCGCTGGCGCGCACCGCCGCCGCCCAGGGTGCCGAGATCGAAGAGGGGGCGCCGGTCGGCAGCCTCGTCGTCCGTGGCGACCGGATTCGCGGGGTCAGGACCGCCGAGCGCGTGATCGAGGCCGACCTCGTCGTCCTCGCCGCCGGTCCCTGGAGCCCGATCCTGACCTCGCCGCTGGGCGTGCCCATCGATCTCCAGCCCAACCGGGGCCAGCTGGTCACGCTGCGCCCGCGGCGCGCGGCCCCGGCGCGGATGCTGTCCTGGCGCGGCAGCTATCTGGTGCCCAAGCCGGACGGCACCGTGATCGCGGGCAGCACCGAGGAGGAGGCGGGCTTCGACGCCAGGCCGACCGCGGACGGCGTGGCCACGCTCCTCCAGTTCGCCTCGGCAGCGATCCCGGCGCTGGGCGCCGCCACCGTGGAGAGGGTCTGGGCGGCGCTGCGCCCGGCGACACCGAGCGGGGAGCCGATCATCGGCCCCGCGTCGCAGCTGCCCGGTCTGCTGCTGGCCACCGGCCACAACCGGGTCGGCATCCTGCTCGCGCCGATCACCGCCGAGCTGATCTGCGGCGAGGTGGCCAGAGGCTGAGGCGCTGCCCTCAGCGAGCGCCGGTCCGGTCCGTCCTCACCTGCTGAAGACCAGCATGACGGCGCCCTGCTGCGGCACCGCCGACCCCGAGCCGTCGACCGTGAGCTGGGTCTGGGCCAGGTTGGCGGTCTGCAGCACCGACCACTGGTATGCCAGCTGGAGGCCCTGGGAGACGCCGGCGTCGTTGGTCACGACCAGGTGCTGGGGCGCGTTGTAGCCGACCACCACGATGACGTGGTACACGTTGTCGGCCCCGTAGTCGGCGAAGATCGGGGTGTTGCCCGGCCCGCCGTGCGTCATCACCGGGATGATCACCGGCAGCCCGGCCGCGGTCTCCTGCTCGATGGTCTGGAAGCTGGCCGGGACGATCTGGCCCTTGAGCCCGTAGAACTGGGCGCCGACCTGGATCATGTCGGCGAGCGACAGGTTGAGCTGGCCGGGGAAGTTCTGGCGCTCCCAGGCGACGATGCGGCCCATCGCCGCGTCGGCCTCGGCGGGCGGGATGTTGGCGCGGTGGTCGCCGGCGAAGTACTGCCCGACCATGTAGGTCGCGGCCGCCTCGCAGTAGTCCTCGTGCCCGGCCCAGACACCGTTGGGGGCCTGGACGGTGAAGGGGACGGTCTGGATCAGCACGGATTGCGGAGGCGCCGGGGTCGGCGTCGGGCTGGGATCCGCCGTCGGGGTGGCGGTCGCCGTCGGTGCCGTCACGACCTTGGCGGCCGCGGGGGCGTGCTTGACGACGACGCGATTGGAGAGGTCGCGCACGCCGATGGCGCCGACTCCGGCCAGCGCCAGGATGGCGATGACGAGGAAGACGGCCCCGGTCTTGGTCAGCATCGGCCTTACGATAGCGACGACTTGATCTCCCTGGCGACCCGGCTCGGCTCCCGCGCTGTGCTGAACACCTCCCTGGTGATGGGAGCCAGCATCCTCTCTCGGCTGGTCGCCCTCGTCGTCGTGGTCCGGATGGCGACCTACCTCGGGCCGACCGACTACGGCCGGTACACGAGCATGGTCGCCTACAGCGCGCTGGTCAGCGTCCTCGCCGATTTCGGGCTCAACACGCTGTACACGCGGGAGGCGGCGAGGAATCCCGAGCAGCAGCCGACGTTCCTGGGGACGCTGCTGGCGGGCAAGATCCCGCTGGCCGTGCTGGCGACGCTCGTCTTCAGCCTCGTGCTCGCCTGGTCCAACCTGGGCGACCTCGCCGTCCCGGCGGCGGCGCTGCTCATCCTGACCACCTATTCGAGCCTCCTCCGCAACACCTTCTACGCCCTGGGCAGGCTCGAGTTCGAGGCGGTCGCGATCCTGGTCGAGACCGCCATCCAGGCGGGTGGCATCATCCTCGGCGCGCGAGCTCATGCCGGCGTCGCCTACTTCGTCGGCGCCTACGCGGTCGCCTACGGCTTCACCGTCTGCTACTGCCTGGTCGTGATCGGGCTCTTCCGGATGGGTGGTCTCCGTCTCGCCGTCGACTGGCGGCTGCTCCGGTCCTGGCTGCAGCTCGCCTTCCCCTTCGCGCTCGGCTCCTTCCTGACCAACCTCTACTTCAAGGCGGACGTGCCCATCCTCCAGCACACGCAGCCCTTCAGTGAGGTCGGCTGGTACGAGTTCGCCTACAAACCTTTCGAGGCGCTGCAGTTCGTGCCCCTGGCCGTGCAGTCCGTGGTCTACCCGCTGCTCGGCGTCTATTTCCGCGGCCGGAAGGACCTGTTGGGCCCCGCCTACGAGCGTTTCTTCAAGGTGCTCGTCGTGCTCGGCTGGCCGCTGAGCGTCGGGACCTGCCTGCTGACCCATCCCATCGGTGGCATCTTCCATCTCTATCCACAGTCCGAGCCGGCGCTGCGGATCCTGTCCGTCGCCATCGTCCTCCTGTTCGCCAACTCGGCCTTCAGCGCGATGCTGCTGGCCACCGACCGGCAGGGCCTCTTCGCCTGGACGACCGGCATCGCCGTCGTCATCAACATCGGCCTCAACCTGATCGTGATCCCGCGCTTCGGCTACCTGGCGGCGGCCTCGACCACGGTCATCACCGAGGCCGCGTTCTCGGTGCTGGGCTGGTACTTCGTCGGCCGCGAGTTCCGGCTGCGCTGGTTCCGGGCGACCTGGCGGGTCCTGCTGGCGGGCCTGCTCATGGGCGTGGTCCTGGTGCCCTTCATGCACGTCCGCAGCTTTCACCTGCTGGCGCTGGGGGTGCTCTGCGGGGGTCTGGTCTATCTCGCCGCGCTGTGGCTGCTCCGGGCGGTGAGCAGGGAGGAGATGCAGCTGCTGATCGCCGGGGTTCGAAGGAGGGCGCAGGACGTATGAGGGTGGTTCTCGGTCCAGGTGCGTCGGGGGGTCCGGAGCGGCTCGCAGCGCACATCGCCGGCCTGCGCCGCCGCGGCATCGAGGCGGAGGCGATCGCGCTTCCCCGGGGCAAGGCGGAGCGCGCGGCGAAGGTGTTCGTGGACCTGGCCGGGCCGGACGTGGTCATCGGCGGCCAGTCCTTCGGTGGACGCTCGGCCACCCTGGCCGCGGTCGACCGGGAGTGCAAGGGGCTCCTCCTCTTCTCCTTCCCACTGTCCGGCAAGGGCGCCGAGCGCACCGCCCACTTCCCGCGCATCACGTGCCCCGTCCTGATGCTTCAGGGCGAGCGCGACCAGCTCTCGCCGATCGATCAGATCAGGGAGTACGCGAAGCTCCTGCCCGACGTCCGGCTGGTCACCTTCCCCGGTGCCGGGCACACGCTCAAGGAGGCGCTGGAGCCCGCCCTCGACGAGGCGGCGGCGTTTCTCCACGGCCTCTGAGGGGCGCGTCCGGATACGATCGAGTCAGTCGATCGTGGAATCGCCGTACCTGACGCGGTTCAGTCGCCGCGACCTGGAGTTGCTTGCCGAGGTCGCGGGAGTGGGGGAGCCCGGAGGCCTGCCGAGCGACGCGCAGGAGCTGGAGAGGGTGCTGGAGCAGGAGGAGCTCTTCACCCGGCTCTTCGGACCCGAGCCCGAGGCCGCCCTGCTCCAGGCCTCGCCCTTCCTCGCCTTCACCGTGCTTCTGCTCCGCCTGATCCGGGAGATCGGGATGTCGCGGTTCATCTCCGAGCGCGTCGGCTCGGGGCAGCGCCTGCCCGTGTTCGACGCCGAGGGGCCGAGGGCCTTCCTGCGCTCCCGCGAGCGACGCATCTTCCTCGCCGACCTGCTCGGCTCCTATTCGCGGGTGGCCAGCGGCAGCGTCTGGTTCCGCACCTCGCGGGGCTGGCGGCGGCGGCGGTACTCCGATCTCGACCCGCTGCGGCTGGTCGAGCTCCTGGACAGCGTCACCGGGACGCAGCGCCTGCTCGTGCTGCGCCGCCTCGGCGACCTCTGCCTCTTCCTCTCCGGCGTCTTCCCCGACTACGTCGCCGCCCACCCGCTGGAGCCGCGGCACCTGGCCCGGATGGCCCGGGCCGTGGGTGCGACGGGGGCGGGCGACCCGGGGCCCAGCGAGCTGGTGCTGGCCGGAGGGGCGGGGCTCTGGGAGCTGGACTGGGTGGGGAGGAGGGCCTATCGAGGCGCCACCGCCGGGAGCCCCGATCCGGAGCTGCTGGCCGACCTGGTGCGGCGCTTCCGCGAGGCGCGGCGGGTGCTGGACCTGCTCACCCGGACCTACCTGTTCCCGGGCCGGGGCCGGTGGTTCGGCGGCATGGACGGGGAGGGGTCCTGATCCGGGGCGGCACGGCAGCGGGCTCAGGCCCTCCACTACCATGCCCCTGTGACTGACCAGGAGTGGGTTCGCGCCCTTCGCTCGATCGCGGCCGGCGTGGCGGAGGAGGTCACCCCGCTCCTGGGCACCGAGCAGGGCCGCCAGATCCTCGGACGGGGGGCCGGCGGGGACCGCACCGTCGAGCTCGACCGCCGGGCCGAGGAGGTCGCCCTCCAGGGGCTGCGCGCCCTCGGCGAGCCGTGCACCGTCCTCTCCGAGGAGACGGGGCGGATCGACCTCGGCGCCCCCTATCCCCTGATCTTCATCGACCCCGTGGACGGCAGTCTCAACGCCAAGCGTGGGGTGCCGGTCGCGGCGGTCATGATGAGCCTGCTCGACGGTCCGACCCTGGGCGATGTCCGCGTCGGCGTCATCCACGAGCTCTTCGGCGGGCGCTCCTGGCACGCGGTGCGGGGCGGCGGGCTCTTCCGCGACGGTGAGCGGATCGCGCCCCAGCCGGCAGGCCCCAACCCCATGGAGATTCTGGTCATGGAGGTGCGGCCCGCGTATCTGGAGGCGGCGATGCCGCTCATCCTCCAGTTCAGCAGGATGCGCCTGCTCGGCTCCATCGCCATCTCCCTCCTCCAGGTCGCCAGCGGCGCCGCCGACGTCTTCTGCTCGGCGATGGCCGGGAGAGCCTTCGACATGACCGCAGCGCTGGTCATGATCCGGGAGGCCGGAGGCGTCCTGACCGACTTCGAGGGCGGTGACCTGCTGCATCTTCGGGCCGGTCTGGAGCAGCGCGCGACCCTCCTCTGCGCCGGTGACGAGGACCGTCACCGGCGGGCGCTCCAGGTCCTTCGAGAGGCCAGGGGCTGACGCGCTCCGGCGAGCCCCAAATTCTTTGCCGATTGCCTGGCAAAGGGGCGGGGCGGCCTGGCAGGATTGCACACGCATGCAGGACCAAGGTCGTCGGAGGGTAGTGATTGAAGCCATCTCGCCGTGCGTGGACGGCGGACGGTTCCCCATCAAGCGCGTCGCCGGCGACACCGTCACGGTGGAGGCCGACATCTTCGCCGACGGGCACGACGAGTTGCTCTGTCGGCTGCTGTACCGCGGGCCGGACGGCCGCCGCAAGAAGGTGGCGATGGAGGCGCTCGGAAACGACCGCTGGCGCGCGAGCTTCCCGGTCGACACCGTCGGCCGGTACCGCTACACGATCGAGGCCTGGGTCGATCGCTTCGTGACCTGGGTCCATGCTCTGCGCAAGCGTGTCGATGCCGGCCAGAACGTCACCGTCGACCTGCAGATCGGGTCCGGGCTCGTGCTGGCCGCGGCGGAGCGCACCCGGGGCCGCCTGTCCCGCCGGCTGCGGGACTGGTCCGAGCGCCTCGACGCCACCAACGCCTTCGATCCCGAGCTCGAGGAGCTGATGGGGGAGAACGCCGACCG
>DATAXV010000167.1:0-8697 GCA_036272915.1 Candidatus Dormiibacterota bacterium | reverse complement strand
GGCCAAGATGGCCGCGACCCTGGACGTCGTCTCCAGGGGACGTCTCGTCCTGGGCCTCGGCGCCGGCCCCAACGAGCGGATGGCTCGGCAGGCGCGAGAGGCGGGCGTGGTGCCCGAGCCCGACGCCTACGGGCTGCGTCTGCCGGCGACCGCCTCGGAGGCGTCGGCCCGGCTGGCCGAGACCTGCGCGATCGTCCGCGGTCTCTGGTCGGGGGACGCGTTCGACTTCGAGGGCGCCTTCAATCACCTGGTCGCCGCCCGCTGCCTGCCCCGGCCGGCGCAGCGTCCGGCCCCGCCGATCCTGATCGGGGGATGGGGGGCGAGCATCCTGCGGGTCGCCGCCGAGCACGCCGACCTGTGGAACGTCCCCGGGTCGCCGCACCTCGACGTCGGGCGGTTCCGGGATCTGAGCGCGGCTCTCGACCGCCACTGCGCGGCCGCCGGTCGCGATCCTCGGGCGATCGTCCGGTCGGTCCAGCTGATCGTCGCCTACGACCGTGCGGCTGAGGCGCGGGACGCCGCAGGGGAGCTGATCGAGGCCGGCGCGCGCCACCTGGTGCTCGGGTTGCCGGCGCCCTATCCCGCCAGGGCGATCGACTGGGTGGCATCGGAGATCATCCGGCCCCTGCTCGAAAAGCGCGGCGGGGTGGCCCCTCGGGCCTGAGCGGTGGCGGGGTGGGCGGTGGACGGGTCGAATCCGGCCGAGTAGTGTGAAACCGTCCGCGGCGCCCGCGTCGGTCGGCCACGGGACCGGATGTTGAACCCGTCGCGGAGCAGTGGAGGCAACTGATGGAAGCAGCGCTGACGCCCCTCGAATTCGCCCGCCGGACGCGACGCCTGCACGGCTCGCGTGAGGCGCTGGTCGACGGTGACCTGCGTCTCACCTACGAGCAGTTCTTCCAGCGATGCGACCGGTGGTCGGGAGCGCTGCGGGCGATGGGAGTGCAGAGGGGCGACCGGGTGGCGACGATCGCGCCGAACACGCACGCGCAGCTCGAGGCCTTCTACGCGATACCGCAGCTGGGCGCGGTGATCGTGCCCATCAACTACCGGCTGACCGCCGAGGATTTCGTCTACATCGTCAACCACTCCGGCACGACCGTGGTCTGCTGCGCCGCCGAGTACCTGGAGGTGGTCGAAGGCGTCCGCGACCGGATGCCGGACGTGCGCCATTTCGTCGCCTTCGAGGGAGAGGCGGAGGGATGGCTCGACTACGAGCGAGAGCTCGCCGCCGCCGATCCGATCCCCGAGCGGGCGGATGTCGACGAGCGCGACCTGCTCGCCATCAACTACACGAGCGGCACCACGGCGCGCCCCAAGGGCGTGATGATCACCCACCGCAACGCCGCCTTCAACGTGATCGGCACCCTCCTCCACATGCCCATGGCGGTGGGCGAGCGCTACCTCTGGACGCTGCCCATGTTCCACGCCAACGGCTGGACCTACACCTGGACGGTGACGGCGGCGGCGGGCACCCACATCTGCCTGCGCCGGGTCGAGCCGGGAGCCGTGTTCGAGCAGATCCGGAAGCAGCACGTCCGCTCCCTCTGCGCCGCGCCGACGGTGCTGATCGGCCTCGCCAACGCCTCGCCGCAGGTCCGCGGTGAGGTGCCGCCCGGCGTCCACGTGATCACCGCCGGGGCGCCCCCGGCGGCGGCCACCATCGAGCGCCTGGAGGGCGAGTTCGGCTGGGAGGTCACGCACGTCTACGGCCTCACCGAGACCTCGCCCTTCATCACCGTCTGCGCCCCACTGCCCGAGCACGAGGGCCTGTCCGCCTCCGACCGGGCGGTGGTCAAGGCGCGGCAGGGCGTCGAGCTGCTCACCTCGGGGGAGCTCAGGGTCGTCGACGGCGAGGGCCACGAGGTCCCCGAGGACGCGCAGACGCTGGGGGAGATCGTGGTCCGCGGCAACGCCGTGATGCACGGCTACTACCGCGATCCGGAGGCGACCGAGCGGGCCATGGGCGACGGCTGGTTCCACTCCGGGGACGCCGCCGTGGTCCATCCCGGGGGCTACGTCGAGGTCCGGGACCGGCTCAAGGACGTGATCATCTCCGGCGGCGAGAACATCTCCTCGGTCGAGGTCGAGGGGACGCTGCTCCGCCACCCGTCGGTCCAGGAGGCGGCCATCGTCGGCCTGCCCCACGAGCGCTGGGGGGAGGCCCCTCATGCCTTCGTCGTGCTGCGCGAGGGGGCGACCGCCTCCGAGGACGAGATCATCGCCTTCGCCCGCGACCATCTCGCCCACTTCAAGGCGCCGCACGGCGTCACCTTCGTCGGGGAGCTGCCCAAGACGGCGACCGGCAAGATCCAGAAGTTCGTCCTCCGGGGCGGGGCTCCGAACCTGGCCCGGCAGTAGCCGGGGGGCGCCGGGTCCACTCGGCGCCGCCCGGGGCCGCCGTCGCTCAGCCGGCCGCGGGCCGGCTGGCGGGCTGGGCGAAGAGCCCGTCCAGCCAGCCCTTCCAGGCGCTCGTGGTCATCTCGGGGTCGACGTCGGCGAAGAGAGGTGACCGACGGCGATCGAGAGGCCGATCGGGGGGCGGAAGTGGAAGCGGTAGAGGGCCTCGTCGGTGCGCACGCCGAGGTGGGCCGGCCCGGCGTAGTCGACGGTGCCGTCGATCGCGGGAAGGCCCTCGGGCCGCAGGTGGACGGCATCCTCGACGGCGGGCGACTCGTCCAGGTCCAGCGCCCGGAAGAGGATGGACCGGGCGGCGGGATCGGCGGAGGGCGGAGGGCCGTCGGCGAAGACGTAGGTCGCCCGGCGGCCGAGGAACCGGGTGAGGTACTCGGAGAGGGTGTGGAGGTACATGTCCCAGCCGAGTCCGGTGAGGGACTGGAAGTCGAACTCGCCGTCCCAGTCGCCGCCGAGGAACCCGCTGTGGACGAAGCGGAGCCGGGTCGTCCCGCCGGCCGCCTCGATCACGTATTCGAAGGCCTGCGTCGCCCCGTTCTCCGCCCGCGGAAGCTCGATCAGCAGGTGGTGGGGGGCCCGACCACGGTCCGCGCGGCGGCCTCGGGGATCACCTCCTGGTCCCAGAGCCAGCCCCGGAGCCGCTCGCGGGTCGCGACCGCCTCCCAGACGTCCTCCGGTGTCGCGGCGATGTCGATCTCCCGCCGGATCTCGAAGCCTCCGCTCATGTCTGCTCCTCCTTGATCGTCCCCTCGTCCGCCGCCGGCGGGACGTCGGGATGGACGGCGACGAGGAGGCGGTGGGTCGGCCCCGCGCGGCGTCGTCGCGGTGATACCGGGCGACCAGCCCGAGAACGGCGCTGGACAGCTCCTCGGCGAAGGCGGCCCGGTCGGCGGCGGAGGTGAATCGGATCTCGCCGTCGATGGCGAAGGTCGTCGCCCGCTCCTCCGCCCGCGTCGCCGCCGTGATCAGATCGCCGACGTCGCGGACCAGCTGCGCGGCCAGGGCGAGCAGCCACCGCGCCGACAGCTGGTCGGGCGCACGCGACGGGTCCGGCTGCAACGCCGCCAGCGCGGCGGGGGAGATGACGTAGGAGGCGGCGGTGGCCTGCATCACGCGCTCGGTGCAGTTGCCTCGCCGGCGCTCGCCGACCAGCTCCACCAGCCGGTGCCTCTCGAGCGCCCGGAGGTGGTAGTTCACCTTCTGCCGGGGGAGGCCGACGCGCGCCGCCAGGGTCGTCGCCGAGCCTGGCTCCGCCAGGAGCCTCGAACGAACCGGGTCGAGCGATGACTCCGCCGCCTCCGCGTCGTCGATCACGGCCACATCGAGCATGACCGCACTCCACTCACCGACGATTCTTTTCGTCAAGACGCCAAAATCTGTCGGTGGATGGGGCTGGTGGCGGCTCCCGGTCGGGAGGAGCGGCCCGCCGGATCAGTCGCCGGGCGCTGGTCCGGCCACGGTCGGCATCTCGGTCAGGCGGATCCGGGCGCTGCCGTAGGGGACCAGGGTCACCTGGTGGCGGACCGGGCAGCCGAGGACGGGACCGTCGGGGACCTGCCCGGCCTGGACTCCGTCCAGGCGCCAGCCGGGGATGAGAGCCCCGGGCGCCCGGATCCGGATCGGAGCCGTATCCAGCAGGAAGGGGATCGGGCCCACCGGCGAGGTCACGACCGGCCAGCGGTGGGGGTCGTCGGCGACGAGCCCCTGGTTCCACGAGGTCCGCGGATGGACCTCCCACTCGCCGAGACCGGGGGCGCCCGGGACCGGGATCCAGTTCTCGCCGGCACCGGCGACCATGGTCAGCGGCCCGTACCGGACCGAGACCGCCTGGCGCTCGCGACGGATCAGGCGCGGCGTCGCCGGCAGGACCAGGCGGATGGCGTCGCCGTCGGACCACTCCCGCTCGACGGTGACGTAGCCGTCGACCGGCCACACGTCGATCCGCGCTCCGCCGACCGTGATCTCGGCGTCCTCGCACCAGCCGGGGATCCGCAGCCTGATCGGAAACGCCGCCGGCCGGTCGACGCCGACCCGGATGTCGATCTCCGGCCAGAAGGGGTAGTCGGTCTGGATCTTCAGCCGGACGGAGGCGCCACCCGCCCGCGCCGCCACCGCACAGGGCGCGTAGGCGACGGCGGCCAGGCCCTCGCCCGCCGACATCCACAGCGACCGGACGAACTTGGGCCACCCCTGGTGGAGGTTCGCGGTGCAGCAGCCGAAGTGCGGCTCGAGGCCGAAGAGGTTGGCGTCGTCGCTCGAGTAGGACCAGTCCCGCCGGCCGACCGAGACCCGGACCTGATTGGCCTGCTGCAGGTACTGGTGGCTGCGCATCCGGGGATCGCAGGAGGCGGGGAGGAGGTTGAAGGCGAGCGACTCCAGGCGGTCCCCGTAGACGCCGCCGCCGAAGATGCGGGCCAGCTGCTCGAGCGTGAACATGAGCTCGACGACCTGGCAGGTCTCGATGCCGGCGGTCGCCTCGCGGCCGCCCAGCCACTCGTCCCCGGAGAACCAGCCGTGGGCCTGGCCGTGCCAGCGATCCAGGTTCGCGAACGCCGCCTCGGTCCTCGCCCGCCAGACTCCGCCGCCGGCGCGGAGATAGCGGAGCGCGTCGGTCTTGAGGCCCATGGCCACGTTCGGCCCGTGGGTCAGGTGGCGGAAGAGCCGCGCCTTCCCGGTGATCAGATCGCGGGTCAGGTAGTCGCCCCAGTCCTCGGTCTGAGCGAGGATCAGGTCGATCAGCTCGAGCAGCCAGGCGTCGCCGGCGCGCTCGTACAGCCACCACACGCTGAGAGCGTTGTCGGCGCCCCGGGCCCGCCCCCAGCCCTGGAGCGGGCGGTCGGGGAGGTGTCGCAGCTGGTGGCGGAAGTAGGCGGCGAGGAATCGGCGCACCCGCTCGTCGCCGGTGGCGTCGGCGTGGGCGGTGAGGACCTTCAGCGCCACCATCCGCGGCCACCAGTCGTCGCCGCGAGGTCCGAACCAGCCGTCGTCGGTCTGGGAGGCGAGCATCCACTCGATCCAGGGCCGGGCGCGGCTCTTGAGCCCTGGATCGTCGAGCGCGTGGGCCAGCGGAACCAGCCCGTCGAGGTAGTACGGCCCGCGCTCCCAGGACTCCCCGGCGCCACCCAGCCAGCCGCTGTCCGGGCCGACCTCGGGCCAGATCTCCTCGAGCCTCCCGGTCTGGCCCTCGGCCTGGAGACGGAGCTGGCCGGCCAGCCATCCCTCCGGCCGGATCGCTCCCGGCGGCAGCTCCCGGAAGGCAACGGCGGCCTCCTGCGACCGCGACTCCGACATCTCCGGTGACATCCGGGCCATCGCCTCCTCGTCGTGCAAACCGCCGCGGGACCGGTCCGCCGGCGCGAACCACAGGACCCCATCATCGGCGGTACCGGCACCCCGAGGTGAGGGGGCGTCCCGCCTCCTTCACTCGATGGCGAAGACCCGGTGCACGTCAAGGCGCTCGATGTCGATGCGCAGCTCGCCGTCCCGGTGCTGCCACCGGAAGCCCGTGCCCTCGGGCGCCACCGTCACCGACCGCGGCGGCCGCTCCCGCCGGATGCGAAGCACCAGGTTGCGCACCGGCCGGAGGCCCACCGCGATCGAGCGGCGCGGTGACAGCGTCTCCTCGGCGCCGCGGTTGATCAGGTTCACGAGGAGCGTCTCGCCGCGCCGGCGGAGCACGATCTCCGCCGCCGGCGACGCCTCCAGCGTCACCCTCCAGGGCACGGCCAGCTCCTCGACCAGCGCGTCGACGAATTCCCGCAGCACCGGGTAGTGGCCGGCGAAGTAGTTCCGGAAGATCGGGCCGTGCACCGCGACCACGGAACCCTGCCCGAGGTGGCGGAGGGTGGCGGCGGGGTGCTCCGTCGCGTCCTTCTCCAGCTCCTGCTGCGCGAGCCAGTGGGTCAGTAGCTCGGTGCCGGCCCTCGGCCGCACCGGCTGCCAGGGTCCGAACGCGCCCACCGCCCGCTCCCCGCTGGGCAGGTAGACGAGGGGATGGGCCGGAGCCTCCTCCGCGTCCGCGCCGACCAGGTCGGGCACCTCCGCGGCGAGGTGGGCTCCGGAGAGGATGGCGGTGCCGCCGTGCTCGACGTAACCGAGGAGACGCTCGATCAGGCGCGGACTGAGGTTGGTCTGCTCGGGGACGACGACGAGCGGGTAGCGGTCCATGCGCTCGAGCGCGGCGGCCTCGGTGAGGATGTCGGTCGACCGGTGGGTCTCGAGCAGCGCGTGCAGCGCACCCTCCAGCGGCTCGTTGGCGTCGCCGAAGTTGAAGAGCGGATCGTTGTGCGCGTAGTAGTGCCCGGCGAGGTGGAGGACCGCAGCCTCGGAGGCGGTCTCGGTATGGAAGCAGGCCGAGCGGCGGGCGCGGCAGAAGTCGGCCAGCTCGGCGATCACGTCCTGGTGCCAGCCGGTCAGCCAGCCGGTGCGCTGGGGCTGGTTGTAGACCATGATCGAGCCGCCCTGGCTGAGCACCTCCGACACCTCCTGCTGGAGGTGCAGGGCGGGCTTGACCACCCAGGGCATCCGGCCCTCGTTGGGGCGCATCGGACCGGTCTTGGTGAACCCCCAGGCCATCAGGTCCCAGCTCCGGCCCTGGGCGTCGAGCATCCGCGCCTCGGCGGCGGCGCGGTCGGCGCCCCAGGCCCAGGTGAAGTCTCCGCTCAGGTAGTCGACCGGCGCCTCGACCGCGTCCGGCTGGCGCACCGAGTACATCCAGTTGCTGCAGATCAGGCAGTCGGGCTTGCGCGCGTGGACCGCGTCCGCGTAGGCACGGACGTGCTCGACGAAGAGCCGGCGGTGAAAGGCGAGCCAGCCGGCCCAGCCGGGGTCCCCGGGGCCGAGTGGCGCCTCGCCGCCCTCGGACGCGAAGGCAGACCGGCAGCGGTCGCACCAGCAGGGCCTCGAGGCCCAGTTCTCGCCGTCGACCCAGAATCCGTCGACGTCGTAGCGGTCGACGACCTCGATCATCTGCGGGACCATCAGCTCGGCCGTGTAGGCGCTGAGCGGGCAGGTCATGTTGGGGTCGGGCCGGCCCTCGGCGTCGAGGCGCGCCCAGTCCGGGTGGAGCTCGATGGCCCGGCTGTCCCAGACCCCCGAGTAGTGCACGCCCAGCCGGATGCCGAGACGCCTGGTCGCCTCCCGGTACATGGCCAGGGAGTCCCTGACCACGCCCGGCGAGGTGCTGCCCACCCCGGTCGGCCAGCTGGTCCAGCCGGGATGCCCCTTGCAGTCGCACTGGACCCAGTCGGGCCTGACCCGGCCCAGCCGCTCGACCAGGTGATCGACGCTGAGCTCGGCGCCGAGGACGGTGTCCTCGACGCCGGCGTGCTGGTCGTAGTGGATGCCGAAGAAGGCATCGTCGTGCCAGTGTCGCGGCTGCCTCGATTCGGTCATGCCGCCATGCTCCGGGCGAACGGGTCCGGGTGCTGCATTCGTCCCTCCTGTGTCACGTGTCCTGCTTCAGATCGGTGCGGCCTCGCCGCCTCCGCGGCGGCGTCCGGTCAGGCCTTGACGGCCCCGGATGTGAGGCCCTGGACGAAGTAGCGCATCCCCAGCACGAAGATCACCAGCTGGGGCAGCGAGCCCAGCAGGTAGGCGGCCGATTCGCCTCCGTAGTTGGGCTCGGCGCTGCCCAGCCCGGCCATGGTCGGGGTGAACTGCTGGAGCGCCATGAGCAGGGTCTCGTTGTGCTGGCTCAGCATCAGCGTCGGCCAGATGAAGTCGCCGTAGATGCCCAGGAAGTTGAGGACGGCGATGGTGACGAGGATCGGGAAGGCGAGCGGGATCGCGATCCGGAGCAGCGCCTGGATGTCGTTGGCGCCGTCGACGAACGCGGCCTCGAACAGCTCCCGCGGCTGGGCCCGGAAGAAGGTCGTGGTCAGGAACACCGCGAAGGGGATCCCGCCGGCGATGTAGAAGACGATCAGCGACCAGAGCGAGCCGGACAGCCGGAGCTGGTTGGCGAGGATGAAGTCGGGGGTGAGGAGGATGATGCCGGGGATCGCCATCACGGCGATGATCAGGGCGAAGGCGGCACCGGAACCGGGGAACCGCATCCGGGCGAAGGCGAAGGAGGCGGGGGCCGAGACCGCGACCACGCCGGCGATCGAGACGGCGGCGACGTAGAGCGTTCGCGCCGTGGGGCTGGCGACGGCGGCGGCCGCCGCCTGGTAGTTGCCCAGG
Source organism: Candidatus Dormiibacterota bacterium (assembly GCA_036272915.1). Taxonomy (GTDB): domain Bacteria; phylum Chloroflexota; class Dormibacteria; order Dormibacterales; family Dormibacteraceae; genus DATAXV01. The sequence goes on along the minus strand of DATAXV010000167.1, from coordinate 99 downwards.
TACGGAGGCCAGGGGATCAGGCGCCAGTAGGCGACGATGATCGTGATCCCGCTCCGGAAGGACAGCGAGAGCATGAGCAGGACGACGGCGAAGGAGAGG
>DATAXV010000166.1:0-14977 GCA_036272915.1 Candidatus Dormiibacterota bacterium | reverse complement strand
ACCCAGTACCGTTCCGCCATCTTCACTCACGGCCCCGAGCAGCAGGCGCAGGCGGAGGAGAGCCGGGACATGTACCAGGAGCGTCTCAAGGCCAGCGGCTACGGGAAGATCTCGACCGAGATCGTTCCGGCCGGCACCTTCTACTACGCCGAGCCGTACCACCAGCAGTATCTCCACAAGGTGCCCAACGGCTACTGCGGGCACGGCGGGACCGGTGTCTCCTGCCCGATCGGTGTGGTCAGGGCGGAGGGCTGAGACGGGCGCGGTGCGCCGGCGGGTCGCACCGCCGGCGGCACTGCCCTCCGTCCAAGAGCAAATGGCCTGGCTGACCGTTCCATCGCCCGTGGGTGACCTGGTGACCGTCGCCGAGGGGACCGCCCTCCGGAGACTGAGCTTCGGTGGGGCGCTTCCGTCCGGCGACCCGGAGCCCGATCATCCGGTTCTGCGTGCCGTCGCCGAGCAGCTGCGGGCGTATTTCGCCGGCGAGCTGACCGACTTCGACCTCCCTCTGGAACTGCGCGGCTCGGACTTCGAGATGGCGGTGTGGGCCGAACTGCGGCGCATCCCCTACGGTGAGATGTGCAGCTACGGCGACATCGCCAGGGCGGTCGCCGGTGACGTCGGCCAGTCGCGGGCCGTCGGCGTCGCCAACCACCGCAACCCGATCGCGATCGTCGTCCCCTGCCATCGCGTGATCGGGGCCGACGGCTCGTCCGTCGGCTATGGTGGCGGCCTCGAGCGGAAGCGCTTCCTCCTCGAGCACGAGCTCAACGTGCGCTTCGAGCGCGGCCTGCTCCCGATCTGAGCCCGGTCAGCGCTGCGGGCGCAGGCCGTCGTAGACGATCGCGATCATCCGCTCCCTGGCTCCGGCGTCAACGGTCGCACGCTCGCGGGCCAGACATCCGGTGAGCAGCGCCTTGACGTCGGCCGCATCGATGTCGGAGCGTACGTCGCCCGCCCGCTGCGCCCGCTCGAGCAGGCCGCGAAGGGTGCCCATGATGTCGTGTCCGGTGCCGGCCACGGCCGCCTCGAGGTCGAAGCCGGCGCCGGCCAGCGCCTCGGCCATCCCCCGGTTCATCGCCCCCTCGGCGACCACCAGGGAGAAGAACCTGAAGAACGCCTCGCCGGGCTCACCGGACTGCGCGAGAACCTCCGCCCGCTCCATCAGCCCGTCCGCGCGGCGGAGCAGGATCGCCTGGAACAGCGCCTCCTTGGTGGGGAAGTGCCGGCTGACCGTGCCCGTGCCGACGCCGGCCCGGCGCGCGATCTCCTGCACCGGCACCGACAACCCGTCCTCGGCGAAGGCGGCGAATGCCACCTCCAGCACACGCTCCCGGTTGCGCCGGGCGTCGGCGCGGAGCGGACGCTCGCCCTCGGTCATCGGCTCCTCGGCCATCTCGTCCTGGATACTCCAACAATAAGCGGGACTGGCATCCCGTATAGTGGATGGAAGCGGGATGGTTGTCCCGATTGTAGGTCGCAGCGCCGGCGAGCAGGAGGCTGAGCACATCCGATGAGCGAAACAAGGACACCGTCGCGCCGCTGGACGGAGGCGGACGTGCCCCAGCAGCGGGGCCGGACCGCGGTGATCACGGGGGCCAACTCCGGCATCGGCTTCGAGGCGGCAAGGGTGCTGGCGCAGCGCGGCGCTCGGGTCGTGCTCGCCTGCCGGGACCTGGTCCGAGGGGACGCGGCCGCCGCCAGGGTCCGCGAGGCGGCGCCGGATGCGACCGTCGACGTGGTCCGTCTCGACCTCGCCTCCCTGGCCTCGGTGAGGGAGGCGGCGCGGCGCCTCGGCGACGAGTACCCGCGGATCGACCTCCTCATCAACAACGCCGGGTTGATGATCCCGCCCTACGGGCGGACCGAGGACGGTTTCGAGAGCCAGATCGGCACCAACCACCTGGGCCACTTCGCGCTCACCGGACTTCTCCTCGACCGGATCCGCGACGTCCCCGGATCCCGGGTGGTGACCGTCAGCAGCAACGGCCATCGCATGGGGAGGATCGACTTCGAGGATCTCCAGTCCGAGCGCCGCTACCGAGCGATGGCCGCCTACGCCCAGTCCAAGCTGGCCAACCTCCTCTTCACCTACGAGCTGCAGCGCCGGCTGGCCCGGTCAGGCGCGGAGACGGTCGCGGTCGCCGCCCACCCCGGCACCGCCAGCACCGATCTGACGCGGCACAGCCCGGGGTTCGTGCGCGTCATCGGCGGGGGGCGCTGGGGCCGATAACCTCCTGGCTCGTTCAGGGCGCGAGGATGGGCTCGCTGCCCACGCTCCGGGCCGCCACCGACCCCGGTGCGCGAGGTGGCGACTACTACGGGCCCGGCGGCCAGGGCGAGTTCACCGGATCCCCGGTGCGGGTGAGCTCCAGCCCGCGCTCCCACGACGAGGCCGCCCAGCGCCGCCTCTGGGAGGAGTCGGAGCGCCTCACCGGCGTCGCCTTCTCCTCCCTCGAGAACGGTGGCCGAGCGGCCGCCACCGGAAGGGAGTGAATCGGATGCGCAAGGTTCGACTGGGCGACACCGGACCCGAGGTCTCCGCCATCGGTCTCGGCTGCATGGGCATGAGCGAGTTCCTCGGTCCGACCGACCATGACGAGTCGATGCGGACGCTGTCGCGCGCTCTCGATCTGGGCGTGACCCTCTTCGACACCTCCGACGCCTACGGGACCGGCGCCAACGAGCGGCTGATCGGCGAGTTCGCCGGACAGGTGGGCCGAGGCCGGGTCCTCATCGCCACGAAGTTCGGCGCCGTCCGCGACCAGGCGACCGGTGCCACCGTCGGACTCCGGGGCGACCCCGCCTACGTCCGCGAGGCCTGCCATGCCAGCCTCCGCCGCCTCGGCACGGATCACATCGACCTCTACTACCAGCACGTCCCCGACCCCAGGGTCCCGGTCGAGGAGACGGTGGGGGCGATGGCCGAGCTCGTCGCCGAGGGCAAGGTGCGGCACCTGGGCCTCTCCAACGTCGGCGCCGATCGGCTCCGCCGTGCCTGCGCCGTCCACCCGATCGCGGCGGTCCAGGAGGAGTGGTCCCTCTTCACGCGCGACATCGAGCCGGACCTGCTGCCCGCCTGCGTCGAGCTCGGGGTCGGCATCGTGCCCTATTCGCCGCTGGGCCGTGGCTTCCTCACCGGCGCCTACACCTCGGTCAGCGAGCTGGCGGCGGACGACTTCCGCCGCGGCATCGCCCGCTTCGCACCGGGCAACGCCGAGATCAATCGCCGGCTGCTCGACCCCCTACGGGCCGTCGCCGCCAGGCACCGGGCGTCGCTGCCGCAGGTCGCGCTGGCCTGGCTGATGGGCGGGCGGAGCGGCGTCGCCGTGGTGCCGATCCCGGGCACCAAGCACCCGGCGCGGCTCGAGGAGAACGTGGCCGCACTCGGCATCGAACTGACCGAGCAGGACCTCTCGGTGCTGGACCCGATCGCAGCCCGGGTGGCGGGATCCGGCCGGCCGGAGCTGACGGCGGACCAGCTGCGGATGCTGGCCTGAGCGGGGGAGGGGCGGCGGTCAGGGTAGCCAGCGCCGGATCGCCGAGTCGACCCTCGACTGCAGCGCCATCTGCTGCCGCTTCCACCACCACTCGCCGGTCCCTCCCTGGCGGACCTCCAGGATGAGCACGGTCACGGCCGCGACGAGCTCGAAGGGAGCGGCCAGCACACCCATGCAGAGCACCAGCACCGGGCGCAGCGTCCAGGCCGGCAGCCACGGCCAGGCGTAGTCGCGGCCGGTGCCGTCGATCAGGCGCCCCGCCCAGACCACCGGCCTGGTGGCTGCGAGCCAGCGCCAGAGTCGGACGCCCGCGGGGAGCCCGGCGACCGGATAGGCGACGATCAGCGCGAAGCCGAAGCCGCCGGCGAAGTGCTGCAGAACACCGGCGAGGATCAGCCAGGGCACGAAGAACGACGCCAGGGTCCACTGTGACTGCCCTGCTCCGCAGTCCGGACAGAGCTCACGGCCCACGGTCCAGAGCCGCTGTCCCTGGTAGAGGCTGGCGCCCATCCCGCATCCGGGGCAGCGCCGGACCGGCCCAGGAGGTGCGGCCGACCTCCGCGGCGGCGACGGTGGAGGAGGCGGTGGCGGTGCGGTCGGGCGCCCACGGCGAGGCGCCGCCACCGGATGACGACGGTCCCAATCACCCCGCTGAACCGGATCGGAGAGGATCGAATAGGCCCAGGTGATCGACTTCATCCGGTCCTCCCCGTTGGGATTCACATCCGGATGCCATTTGCGCGAGAGGGCCCGATACGCCCCCTGGATCACCTCATGCTCGGCGGACCGGGTGACGCCGAGCACCTCATAGGGGTCGAGCATCGTCCACTTCCATTGTCCTCGGCCGCGATCGGCGCCGCCACCCCGGGCAGGAAGATCCGCTCAACAGGCCAATTTGAGCGGGACGTAAAAGGTGGCCGCGGCAGAGCCACGGCCACCAGAACGCGAGGGATGGGAGGTGGAGGTCGAGCGGGAGATCAGGACCAGGCCGGGGGCTCGGCCGCGGTCGCGGCAGGCACCGGTATCCAACGGATGCCGTCCCAGTACCAGCGTCCGTCCGGGGAGAAGACCATGGGCGTGGGCGAGGGGGGCATGCCCGTCGTGCCCGGAGGGGTCATCCGGCGGACGCGCATCGCCGAGAAGAGAAGACCGCCGAAGCCGCAGAAGAAGGCGCCGACGAACGGCCAGTAGAAGAGGCTGAGGATGGTGCCGACGCTGGACATGACGCCGCTCGTCGTGGCCAGACCCACGCCCTGCGGATCGCCGATCTGCTGAGCCCAGACCTGCTCCACGGCCGACAGAACCAGTCCGGCGACGAGGCTGGCCAGGACCCCCACCACCGCGGTTCCGGCGCCGATCAGCGAGCCCCATCCGAATGCGGCCAGGTTGGGGCTGTTGAGCGCCCCGAGCCGGTCGTGGGCGCGGCGCACGAAGACGTAGCCGAGGGCCCCCCAGACCACCCATTCCGCCGCCCCGCCCAGATGGCCGAGCACGGGGACCTCCTCGAAGACCGACATCACCGACATCACCACGGACCCGATCAGAGCCACATCCAGGGCCTTCCGAAACATATCGATCAATTCCTCCAGCTCGACTGCGGGCAGTGGCGCCCCGGTCGCCAACACTAGCGAGCATTCCCGGACAGTTTCCGGACAAAGATGTGATCTCACGAGGGGGGTGGCGGGTCGGCTGTGTCGCGTGGTAGGCTTCCCCGGGCGTTTGGAGAGCAACCGCCAGTTGGCCGAGGTCGAACTCGGCGACGAGCCGCGTGAGATCAAATCTGAGAACCAGGAGTGCTAGCCATGGCGGTGCAGGTGGACAGCGAGACGGTTCAGCGGGTGCCGGTGGTCGAAGAGGGCCCGGCGGTCGACACGACCTCGAATCGGACCCCATCCGAGCGCGCGGCGATTCAGCTCGGCGTGGTCGTCCAGCGCGACGAGCTCCACGTGGCTGTCGCCCGCGTCCTCCGCGAGCGCTGGAACCAGAAGGCCACCGTCGGCCTGGCCGGCGAAGATGGCCGGGGCCGGGGCGAATGGATGGACGTGCTCGCCGAGCACTGCCTTCGATCGGTCAGCGAGGAGCACGAGGGAGACCGCCAGTACGCCCTCGCCAAGATCGCGGCGGCCGCCCTGGCCGCCCTCGAGGCGGGTCATCGGCAGAACGGCGAGCAGCGCGGAGTGGAGGAACTCTCCTCCTAAACGGCTACCCAGAGGGTCCATCCACTTCCAGGTTCCGGGTCACATCGCGACGGTCAGCCGGTGAGCAGCCTCCGGGTCGGCGTGAGTCTGGAACCCGCAGCTCGCGGAGCGGATGGACGTGGCCGAGCACCGGCTCGGAGACGCGCGATCGGTGCATGGGGACCCCAGGCGAATGGTTCTGGCGGGAATTGGGTAAGACAAGAATTCGTCTGCCTGTTTAGCCAGCCCAGGGGCGTCCGGACCGTCCGGGTACAAACGTTCGTGAAGTGCTACCCTTGGCTGCCGTCACCAGTCCACGTCCTGCCGGAGAATAGTCTCTAGTGCCAACCGACCGCATCACGATTCGTGGCGCCCGCGAGCACAACCTCAAGAACGTAACGCTCTCCATCCCGCGCGACCGCCTCGTCGTCTTCACCGGCCTCTCCGGATCCGGCAAGTCGTCGCTCGCCTTCGACACCGTCTATGCCGAGGGGCGGCGTCGCTACGTCGAATCGCTCTCCGCCTACGCACGTCAGTTCCTCGGTCAGATGGAGAAGCCGGACGTCGACGCCATCGAGGGACTCTCGCCGGCGATCTCGATCGATCAGAAGGGGACCTCGAGGAACCCACGGTCGACGGTCGGCACCGTGACCGAGGTCCACGACCACCTCCGGCTCCTCTACGCGCGGATCGGCATCCCGCACTGTCCGAAGTGCGGCAGAGAGATCCAGAAGCAGACGGTGGAGCAGATGGCCGATCAGGTCGAGCGCCTGCCCGAGCGGAGCCGCCTGCTCGTCCTCGGCCCGGTGGTAAGGGGCCGCAAGGGCGAGTACCACCAGTTGCTGGAGGACATTCGCCGGCAGGGGTTCTCCCGCGTCCGCGTCGACGGCGAGACGTACGAGCTCGAGCAGGGCGACCAGATCCCGCTCGAGAGGTACCGCAAGCACGACATCGAGGTCGTGGTCGACCGGATCATCCTGGGACCCGACCAGCGGACCAGGCTGGTCGACTCCCTGGAGGTGGCCGCCAAGCTCGGTCAGGGCACGGTCCTGATCGCCGACGCCGGCGGGGAGCGGGAGGACCTGGTCATGTCCCAGGACTACGCCTGCCCCTACGACGGCATCAGCGTGCCCGAGCCGGAGCCCCGCAACTTCTCCTTCAACAACCCGCACGGCGCCTGCCCGGTCTGCACCGGCCTCGGATCGCAGCTCGTGGTCGATGGCGAGCTGGTGGTGCCCGACCCGACCCTCACCCTGCATCAGGGCGCGATCGGGCCCTGGAGCCGCTCCCAGTTCTTCTATCCAGAGCTGCTGGAGGCCGTCTGCTCGACCTTCGACATCGACCTCGACAAGCCATGGGCCGACCTGCCCAAGCGACAGCGGGATCTGATCCTGCAGGGCACCGGCTCGCGCAAGGTGAAGTTCCGCTATCGGAGCTGGACGGGGCAGCGGCGGACCTACGAGGCCGCCTTCGAGGGCGTGCTGGACAACGTGCAGCGGCGCTTCGACGACAGCGGGTCCGACTACGTCAAGCAGGACCTGGAGAAGTACTTCTCTCAGCGCCCCTGCCCGGCCTGCAAGGGGGCCCGCCTCAAGCCCGAGTCGCTGTCGGTCACCATCGCCGACCGGAACATCGCCGATGTCAGCGGCCTCGCCGTCCGTCAGGCGATCGAGCTGTTCGGGTCGCTGCCGCTGAACGAGCGGGAGCAGGCGATCGCCAGGGGCATCCTGAAGGAGATCCTGGAGCGGCTGCGCTTCATGCTCGACGTCGGCCTCGACTACCTGTCCCTCGACCGGTCGGCGACGACGCTGTCGGGCGGGGAGTCGCAGCGGATCCGTCTCGCCACCCAGATCGGCTCCAAGCTGATGGGGGTGCTCTACATCCTCGACGAGCCGTCGATCGGGCTGCACCAGCGCGACAACGAGCGGCTGATCGAGACGCTGGTCCAGCTTCGCGACCTCGGCAACACGCTGGTCGTCGTCGAGCACGACGAGGACACCATCCGGGCGGCGGACTGGCTGGTCGACATCGGACCGGGCGCCGGTGAGCACGGCGGCGAGGTCGTCGCCTCCGGACCCCTCGAGGAGGTCCTGCAGCATCCGACCTCGCTGACCGCCGCCTATCTCCGGGGCGACCGGGAGGTGCCGGTGCCCGAGATCCGGCGTCAGGGCAGCGGCAAGAAGCTGGTCATCCGCGGCGCTGCCGCCAACAACCTGCGCACGATCGACGTGAGCTTCCCCCTGGGCCGCTTCATCGGCGTCTCCGGGGTGAGTGGCTCCGGCAAGTCCTCATTGGTCGCGGACATCCTGTCGCGCAAGCTCGCCCAGCACTTCTACCGGGCGAAGGAGCGGCCGGGGCCCCACCGGAGCTTCGAAGGCCTGGAGCACCTGGACAAGTCGATCGACATCGACCAGTCTCCGATCGGCCGGACGCCGCGCTCCAACCCGGCGACCTACACGGGGATGTTCACCCCGATCCGCGAGCTCTTCGCGTCGATGCCGGAGGCCAAGGTGCGCGGGTACAAGGCGGGGCGCTTCTCCTTCAACGTCAAGGGCGGCCGCTGCGAGGCCTGCCAGGGCGACGGGATCATCCAGATCGAGATGCAGTTCCTCCCCGACGTCTACATCCCCTGCGAGGTCTGCCACGGCACGCGCTACACGCGCGAGGTCCAGGAGGTGAAGTTCCGCGGCCACTCCATCTCCGAGGTGCTGGAGATGACGGTGGACGAGGCCGCCGACGTCTTCGAGAACGTGCCCCGGATCATGGGCAAGCTGCGAACCCTCCGGGACGTCGGCCTTGGCTACATCCGGCTCGGCCAGCCGGCCACGCAGCTGTCGGGCGGCGAGGCGCAGCGGGTCAAGCTGTCGACGGAGCTGTCTCGACGCGACACCGGCAAGACGCTCTACGTGCTCGACGAGCCGACGACCGGTCTCCACTACGCCGACGTCGAGCGACTGCTCCATGTCCTCCACCGGCTCGTCGACCGGGGCAACACCGTGGTCGTGATCGAGCACAACCTGGATGTGCTGAAGACGGCCGACTGGCTGATCGACCTTGGGCCGGAGGGCGGAGATCGGGGAGGAGAGATCATCGCCGAGGGGACGCCCGAGACGGTAGCGGCCAGTGCCCGCTCGTACACGGGGCGGTACCTCCGTCCGATCCTGGAGCGGGCCGGCCGTCGCATCTCCGCTCCCCCGGTCCGTCGCAAGAAGCAAATCGAGGTACCTGCATGACTAGTGCGCTAGAGCAGCTCAAGGAGACCCTGGGCGAGGTCGATGATCTCCAGCGGACGGCCGCCGTTCTGTTCTGGGACCAGGAGACCTACATGCCTCCCGGCGGGCTCGCCGGCCGGGCCAGCCAGGTCGAGCTGCTCTCGCGACTCGCTCACGAGCGGTTCACCGATGCGCGCGTCGACGAGCTGCTCGAGCAGGCGGCAAGGGAGACCGCGGACCAGCCCGCCTCCTCCGACGACGCCAGCCTGGTCCGGGTCTCGCGCCGTCTTTACGACCGCGAGGTCAAGCTTCCGATCGAGCTGGTGGCGGAGATGGCCCGCGCCGAGTCGGAGGCTCAGCCGGTGTGGGCCGAGGCCCGCGAGAAGTCGGACTGGAAGATCTTCGAGCCGCGGATGAGGATCACGACGGACCTGGCCAAGCGGGCGGCGGAGGCCTACGGCTACACCGACAGGCCGCTGCAGGCGCTTCTCGAGGGCACCGAGCCGGGGGTCACCCTCGACCAGGTCGAGGCGATCTTCTCCGGCCTGCGCGAGACGATCGTGCCCCTCGTCAAGCACATCGCCGAGCACCATGACGCGGTCGACGACTCGGTGCTGGACCGCCACTATGACGAGCAGCGGCAGATCTCGTACTCGCTGGATGTCGTGCAGCGCCTCGGGTTCGATCTCCAGCGCGGCCGTCAGGACCTGACCCGCCATCCCTTCTGCACCAGCTTCGGCCGGGACGACGTGCGGATCACGACTCGCGTCAAGCGCGACATCCGCGACTCCTGCCTCTTCTCCTCGATCCATGAGGCCGGCCACGGCATGTACGAGCAGGGGGTGGGGGCGAACCTGAACCGCACCCCCATGGCCGAGGGCGCGTCGTCCGGTGTCCACGAGTCGCAGTCGCGGCTCTGGGAGAACCTGGTCGGTCGCAGCCGGCCCTTCTGGCGGCACTTCTTCCCGAGCTTCCAGAAGGCCTTCCCGCACGTCCTCGCCGACGTCGACGCGGAGCACATCTACCGCGCCGTCAACAGCGTGCAGCCCTCCTACATCCGGGTCGACTCGGACGAGGTGACCTACAACCTCCACATCATGCTCAGGACCGAGCTGGAGATCGACCTTCTCGAGGGCCGTCTCCAGGTGGAGGACGTGCCCGAGGCGTGGAACCAGAAGCTCGAGCACTACCTCGGCCTCGCCGCGCCGCCGGCCGCGAACGGCTGCCTCCAGGACATCCACTGGACCTTCCCCACCCTGGGCGGGTTCGTCGGCTACACGATGGGCAATGTGCTCAGCGCTCAGATCATGGAGTCGGTGCGTGGCGACCTGCCCGACCTCGACGACCAGATCGAGGCCGGCGAGTTCTCCAACCTCCTCGGCTGGCTTCGCACCAATCTCCACGAGCACGGGGCGAAGTTCACCCCCAACGAGCTCGTCGAACGGGTCACCGGCAGCCCGCTCACCGTCGACGCCTGGGTCCGCTACGTCCGCGGCAAGTACGGCGAGCTGTACGGCCTCGACTGACTCGTCCGCGGCGGACCGGAAGGCCTCCGGTCCGCCGCGAGCTCAGATTCCGACCAGCTCCTCGCTCCTCTGAGCGAACGCAGGCATACGCGCAGCGCAAGCGCACCCTCGCGCCGAGCGGCTCGGCACTACCCTTGTTGGACCATGCGATACCTGGTCACCGGCGGCACCGGTTTCATCGGCCGCCATCTTCTCCGCGAGCTGGCTCGCCGGGGCCAGCCGGTGTCGGTGCTGGTCCGTGAGCCGTCCGTCCCCAAGGTGGTGGAGATGGGCCTGCCCGGGGTCACGCCGATCGTCGGCGACGTGACGCTGCCGGGTCTCGGCCTGGACCCGCGGGGTCGAGACGGGCTCCGCGGCGCAGAGATCTTCCACCTCGCCGGGCTGTACGATCTCGAGGCGCCGGCCGAGCTCGCCGAGCAGGTGAACGTCGAGGGGACGCGGAACCTCCTCCGGCTGGCCGGCGAGGTGGAGGCGGCGAGGGTCCACTTCGTGAGCACGATCGCCATCGCCGGGTCAGGTCTCCGGGGCGCCTTCACCGAGGAGATGTTCGACCAGGGACAGGAGCTCGATCACCCCTACTACCGGACCAAGTTCGAGGCCGAGCGCCTGGTCCGGGAGACCTCGCCGGTCCCCTGGCGCGTGTACCGGCCGGGAATCGTGGTCGGGTCCTCCGCCACCGGCGAGGCGGACCGGGTGGACGGGCCGTACTACGGCTTCAAGGTGATCCAGCGCCTGAGGGCGGCCGTTCCCTCCTGGGTGCCGCTGGTCGGCTTCGAGGGCGGCGAGGTCAACCTGGTGCCGGTCGACTACGTCGCCCGGGCACTCGACCACCTGGCCGCGCAGCCGGAACATGACCGGGAGACCTTTCACCTGGTCGACCCGCGGCCGACCTCATTCGGAGACACGGTCAACGAGTTCTGCCGCGCGGGCCATGCGCCACAGTTCACGCTCCGTGTCGACCGCCGCGCGTTCGCCGTCGTTCCACCCGGGGTCCGGGGCGTCCTCTCCTCATGGCGGATGCTGGAGGTCCTGCGCAAGCAGCTCCTCGCCGGAGCTCGGATCCCGCCCGCCGCGCTCGGCTACATCGGGAATCGCGCGCACTTCACCTGCGAGCGGACCCTGGCCGCGCTGGGCGGTTCCGGGATCGACTGCCCGCCGCTGCACACCTATGCCTGGAAGCTCTGGGACTACTGGGAGCGGCATCTCGATCCCGAGGCGCCGACCGCGCCCAACCTACGCTCCGCCCTCGAGGGCAAGGTCGTCGTCGTCACCGGCGCCTCCAGCGGTATCGGCCGGGTCGTCGCGGAGCGGGTCGGCTCGCACGGCGCCAGGGTGGTCCTGGTCGCCCGGAGCGCGGAGAAGCTGCAGGAGCTTCGAGGTGAGATCGAGGCGGCGGGGGGGACAGCCTGGTCGTACCCGACCGACCTCTCCGATCTCGACGCCTGTGATGACCTGGTCAGGCGGGTGCTGGCCGACCACGGCCGCGTCGACATCCTCGTCAACAACGCCGGCCGGTCGATTCGCCGGTCGATGGTTGCCTCCCTCGAGCGCTTCCACGACTACGAGCGGACGATGCGCCTGAACTACTTCGCGCCCGTGCGCCTGATGCTCGGTGTCATCCCCTCGATGCGGGCACGCGACGGCGGCCACATCATCAACATCTCCTCGATCGGCGTGCAGTCCTACCCGCCGCGGTTCGGCGCCTACGTCGCCTCGAAGAGCGCCCTCGCCGGCCTCTCCCGCTGCGTCGGACCGGAGCTGGCCGACGACGGTATCGCCATCACCACGATCCACATGCCGCTGGTGCGGACGCCGATGATCGAGCCGACGGGCATCTACCGCAACTTCCCGACGATGAGCCCGGAGGAGGCCGCGGACCTGGTGCTGCAGGCTGTCCTCAGCCGGCCACCCGAGGTGTCGACTCGCCTGGGCAAGCTCGGCGAGGCCGTCGACACACTGTCGCCGGCGCTCCTCTCGCTGGTGATGACCGGCGCCTATCACTCGTTCCCCGACTCGGCCGGCGTTTCCTCCGGCGACGACGGAGGGGAGGAGATCTCCGCCGAGGCGGCGGCCATGGCCTATCTGATGCGGGGGATCCACTTCTGACCCGGCCCGACGTGCGCACGCGCGCAGCCACCGGCTCGTGGCGGTGGCACGATGGTCGGGAGCCTTCCCGTCCCAGGTAGCGCGGTCCGATGCCAGATCCGCACACCGTCTTCCTGCCCACGGCGCAGGGTGTCGTCGCTCTGCTCGTCCTGTGCGCTCTCCTCCTCGCCGAGGAGGCTGGGGTGCCGATTCTGTTCGCCCCCGGTGAGGTGGTCCTGATCGGTGCCGGTCTGCTCATCGCCAGCGGCGCGCTGCCCTGGTGGGTGGTCGGACCCGCCACCTATCTCTCCGCCGCGACCGGGGCGATGATCGGCTTCGGCTGGTCGCGCGGGATCGGTCCGGAGCGACTGCGCAGCATCGCCGAGCGGTTTCACGCGCTGGGCGGCTATGAGCGCGTCTTCCCGCGCCTGCAGGGGGCCGGCGCGCTCCAGATCGCGATCTCCCGCATGATCCCGGGACTGCGGATCTACACCTCTCTGGTGGCGGGTGCGGTCCATGTCGAGGTCCGCCGCTTCGTCGCCGCCGTGCTCCCCGCGATCGCCGTGTGGGTGACCGCCTTCCTCGTCCTCGGCGTGTTCGTCGGACCGGCGGCGAGCCATCTCTTCGGCGAGGCGGCGATCCTGGGTGGCCGCGGGCTGATCGTGCTGGCGATCTTCGTCTGCGCCTACCTCGTGCTCCGGCGCCTGCCCCGCCGCGCCGCTGCACGGCGGCGCGTCGACTCGCATTCGGGCGGTTGGCGGCTGGCCGCCGCGTTCGCCGTCGATCTCGGTGTGGTCGGTCTCGCCACGGTCGCGCTCGCCTTCGTCACCGGTCTCGAGGGGGCTGACCCCGGGGGGGTCATCTCGGCGGCGCTCGTCGTCGGCAGCATCGCCCTCGTGTACATGCTCATTGCCCGCCGTGGGATCGGGTATACGGTCGGGGAGGCGATCTTCCGCGTCCACTATCCCTGAAGCCGCGATCGTCGGTACAGTCCGCGGGGTGCGGGACTCCAGGAAGGAGCTGGTCCGGGACGCCTACGACTCGATCGCCGATCGCTACCTGCGGTGGCAGAAAGACATCGAGGGCGACCCGCGTGATCGATTCCTCGACCTCCTCATGGCTCGTCTGGGTGATGGCGCTCGCGTGCTCGACCTTGGCTGCGGCGCCGGGTTACCCTCGACGGCCCGGATGGCGGAGCGCTACGAGGTGGTCGGGGTGGACATATCTTCGGAGCAGATCCGCCGGGCTCGGCGGAATGTCCCGGGGGCGACCTTCACATGTGCCGATTTCTCGGAGCTCGACTTCGCTCCGGGCTCGTTCGACGGCGTCACCGCCTTCTATTCCGTGGCGCACGTTCCCCGAGAGCTGCACGCGGACCTCTTCTTCCGCATCGCTCGCTGGTTGAGATCCGGTGGTCTGCTCCTCGGTTCCCTGGGTGCGCACGACGGTGCCGGATGGGTCGGCGAGTGGCTCGGCGCCGAGACCTTCTTCAGCAGCCACGACGCGGAAGCGAACAGCCAGATCCTCCGCCGGGCCGGATTCTCCCTGCTCGTCGACGAGGTCGTGACCATGCGGGAGCCGGAGGAGGAGGTCGACTTCCACTGGGTCCTGGCGCAACGCTCGGCGTGAGGTCGCGCCGGCGTGGGTGCGCGTGTCTCCGGCCCAGGACGATGAGGATTGCGGTGGTGGCGCTGGGCGTGCTGCTCCTGGCCCTACTGGGCTGGGGAGAGCTCGAGCACTGGCGGGCCTCCAGGCGCGGCCTTGGCCGGGGGACCGCGAGGTCTGGCCACCGGACAGCGGTGGTCGTGCTCGGATATCGCAACCAGGGAGACCGTGCCAACGCGGTGAACCGGTGGAGGGTGCGGGCCGGCCTCCGATCACTGGATTCGGACCCGAACGCCTCGAGCCTCCTCTTCTGCGGTGGTCCGACGACCGGTAGCCGTTCGGAGGCCGAGCTGATGGCCGAATACGCCCGTGACTACTGCGGCTATCGCGGCCGGGTCGTCCTCGAGCCGGAGAGCCGCACGACATGGGAGAACGTCAGGAATGCGATCCCGCTGATCGAGGATGCCGATCGAATCAAGATCGTCTCCAACTCACTGCGCGGAGAAGGCTGGCCACTACCTGAGACGGCAGCGTCCTGACCTGGCCGACCGTCTGGTGCGGGCGAACGATTACCGGTTCGGTGAATGCATCCTCCTCAAGTCCGTCCTGGCCACGGTCGGATGGCGAGCCCTCCGGCGAGCGGCGGCGTCCTGACCCTCCAACGTAATCGTCCCGGGACAAGCGGCCCTGGGCGCCCATGCTTGGACGCTGGCCTTCTTTCCACCGCCGAGGGAGAGATCTGAGCGCGAGCGCGGGCCCGAGCCGCGGCAGCCGTGGGAGGGTCCGGAGTTCGATGAGATCGGCGTCGTGGTGCCGGGTGGGATCCTCATCGCCGAGACCGATCTCGCCGCGCTCGCGCTCGTCGGCTACGT
>DATAXV010000165.1:0-10199 GCA_036272915.1 Candidatus Dormiibacterota bacterium | reverse complement strand
GCGCCCTCCGACTCGGCCGGCCAGAGCACGACCAGGGTGTGCGGGTCGGTGCTGTCGGAGAGGGGTCGGGAGGGGAGGTCGATGCCCTCGGCCATGGCCCGCACCGGCTCGTCGCTCTTGATGACGATGGCGACGTAGCTGCCGGCCAGGGCGAGGTTGATCGCCAGCGCCTGCTTGCGCACCTCTAGCTCGGAGTCGAAGGTGTCGCTGATCAGGGTGTGGAAGAGCCGGGTCCGGGCCCGGGTCCCGCGCAGCATGTGCTGCTCGCGGGCGTGCAGGTAGGTGCGGGTGACCAGAGACGCGACCTGGTCGAGGGCGGTGAAGACGTAGTTGGCGGTCAGCAGCACCGCCTCGGGGTTGCTGTCGGGGTGGCCCCGCCAGGCGTCGACGATGGCGTCCCAGGCGACGCGCGCGGCGATCCGGTAGGCGAGCAGCAGCGGCTCCACCGACTGGGCGCTGCGCGCCTGGAGGATCCCGAGCTGGGCCACCTCGCGCATCTCCCGGAAGGTCGCCGGACGCTTCTCCCGCGCGCTGGCGACGAAGAGGTCGATGCCCGCCTCGCAGGCCTTCGCGATCGCCTCGCGGTGCGGCGGGGCGCCGGCGGCGTCATCCCACCGGACCAGCGTCACCACAGCCCTCGCCATGTGGTTGGCGAGGCCCCGGCGCCGCCTCACGACCTCGTCGATCAGCGACGGGGGGAGGCTGTCTCTGGACCTGGAGGCCAATGCCGCCATGACCTCAGTGTACAGGCAGCCTTCGATCTTGCTATTTGGTGTCCAGTCAGAGCCAGCCCTTCTCCCTCGCCACCTGCGCCGCCTCGGTGCGGTTGTGCACCTGAAGCTTCTGAATGGCCGCGGAGAGGTGGTTCCGGACCGTCCCCTCGGATAGGAAGAGGCGGCTGGCGACCTGGGCCACGCTGGCGCCGCCGACCGACGCCCGCAGCACCTCGGTCTCCCGCGGCGAGAGCGGGCTGTCCCCCTCGCTCAGGGCGATCGCCGCGAGCTGAGGGTCGAGGACGCGCTCGCCGGCCATCGTGCGCCGGATGGCGATGGCCAGCTCCTCCGCGGGCGCGTCCTTGAGCATGAAGCCGCTGGCCCCACTGGCCATCGCCCGCCGCAGGTAGCCAGGCTTGCCGAAGGTGGTGAGGATCAGGACCCGGCACTCCGGCAACTCCCGGCGCAGGTCGGCGGCGACGGAGATGCCGTCCGCGCCGGGCATCTCGATGTCGAGGAGCGCCACCTCCGGGTGGTGCCCCCGCGCCTCGGCCAGGACCTGGTCGCCCCGGTCCACCTCGGCCACGACCTCGATGTCGGGCTCGAGAGAGAGCAGCGCCGCGATCGCGCCGCGGACCATGTCCTGGTCCTCGGCCAGCAGGACCCGGATCACGCGCCCACCGTATCCGACGGAACCGCCGTGCCGCGCCCGCCGAGCACCGCCGGAACCGTCACCGCCAGCTCGAAGCCGCTCTCCGGGGCGGGTCCGAAGCGGAGCTGCCCGCCGCTGGCGGCGATGCGCTCGCGGAGCCCGCGAAGTCCGTTGCCCTCGCTGACGGCTCCGCCGCGGCCGTCGTCGATCACGGAGAGAACGACACCCGGTCCCTCCCGGCGCAGCCCGAACACCACGCGGTGGGCTCCGCTGTGGCGAATGACGTTGGTCGTCGCCTCGCGCACCGCCCACGCCAGCGTGCCCTCGGCGGCGACCGCTCCTGGCTGCGCCTCCAGGTTCATCCGGACCGAGAGACCGGCACCCTCGAGCGTGGCCCTGGCCGTCTCCAACGCCTGGCTCAGGCTCGGCTGCCGGTATCCGGAGACGGCCTCGCGGACCTCGCGCAGGGCCTGGCGGGCGACGCGCTCGATGTCGTGCACCTCGGTCTCCATCCGCGCCGGATCGCGTCCCGCCATCTTTCCCGCCAGCTCGGCCTTGAGGACGATCACGGAGAGGCTGTGGCCGAGCAGGTCGTGGAGGTCTCGGGCGAAGCGCAGGCGCTCCTCGGCGACCGCCAGCTTGGCCACCTCCTCGCGCGCCAGCCGCAGCTCGTCGTTCTGCTGCATCATCGCCCGCACACCGACCATTCCGAGACCGGTGGTCAGGGTCAGGAAGCCGAGCAGCAGCTGGTCCTCGATCCCCGTTCCCTGGATCGTCGCCACACCAAGGGCGGTCGCGGCGGTGACGATCACCAGCGCCACCGAGCCGGGAGGGTCCCAGAACCCGGCCATCACACCGACGTAGACGAAGAGGTACTGCCACCCCTCGTTCCCTCCTCCCAGGGCCAGCACCAGCGCGACCGCGTAGGCGGCGGCGAGGATGACGAGGCGGGCCCGGCGTTCCGTGAAGGGGATCGCCCAGCTCCGGTAGTAGAAGTAGAGGAAGACCAGCACCCCCACGAGCAGGGCGCCCTTGGCGGCGAGGGAGATGTCGGCAGTCAGGGAGGCGAGCCCGGGCAGGAACAGGTAGGCGAGCCAGATGTAGGTCATGACCAGCTCGATCACACGGCCCCTGAGCCCACGTCTGTTTCCCACGTCGTCGCACCGCTCGGGCATGAACTGAGCCTACCGCCGGTCCCCGCCTCCGGAGAAGTGATGGGAGGCCGGATCCGGGGGTGACATCCGTCACCCGGAAGTGGTGAGGAACGCGACTGGTGCCCTGCTCGGTCCCACCGGTAGCTTGACGGCCGTGAACGAGAACGCAGTGGAGCTGCGGGAGGCTCGAAAGCACTACGGCGCCGTCGAGGCGCTCCGTGGCGTCGATCTGGCCATCGGCCGGGGCGAGTCGGTCGCGATCCTCGGCCCCAACGGCGCCGGCAAGACGACGGCGATCAGCCTGATGCTGGGCCTTCGCCGGCCCACCTCCGGTCAGGCTCGCCTGTTCGGCATGGATCCCGGCGACCGGAGGGCGCGCAGCCGGTGCGGCGTCATGCTCCAGGAGTCGGGAGTGTCCGACGTCCTCCAGGTGAGGGAGACGGTGGACCTGTTCCGCGCCTACTACCCCAACCCGCTCTCCCTGGACCGGGCCCTGCGCATGGCCGGCCTCGAGGAGCAGGCGAAGGTCAAGGTGGGCAAGCTCTCTGGTGGTCAACGGCAGCGCCTCTACTACTCGCTGGCCGTGTGCGGCGACCCCGACGCCGTCTTCCTGGACGAGCCGACGGTGGGCATGGACGTGGAGTCCCGCCGCGCCTTCCTCGACGGGATCGAGGAGTTCGGCCGGCAGGGGCGGACCATCGTCCTCACCACCCACTACCTCCGCGAGGCCGACGAGCTGGCCGACCGGATCGTGGTCATCGACAAGGGCCTGGTCATCGCCGACGACACCCCCGGCCGGATCAAGTCCCGGGTGGCAGGCAAGAAGGTCACGTTCACCGTCATGCCCGGGCTCCAGGAGGCGGACCTCGCCGGGCTCCCCTACACGCAGCTGCAGATCGACGGCGAGCGCGTCCGCCTGCTCAGCAACGAGCCGGAGGCGGTGATGTCCGCCCTCTTCCGCCGCGATCTCGCCATCTGCGACCTTGAGGTGGTCGGCGCCGACCTGGAGGACGCCTTCATCGGACTGACCCACCACACCCAGAAGGAGGAGGTGCTGACGGTATGAGCATGGCAATCGCCCGGCGCGAGGTGGCTCCGGTCCCGCGGATGCTCGGGGCCCAGCTGTGGTCCGTCGTCCTCGGCTATATCCGCAACCCGATGTTCACGCTCTTCTCGATGGTCCTGCCGGTCATGTTCTTCTGCTTCTTTGGGCTGACGAACATCCACCAGCACATCTCCTCGAGCGTGACCGTGGGCGCGTACATCTTGGCCTCGATGTCGGCCTATGCGATGAGCAACGTGCTCGTCTACAACATCGGCATCAACCAGGCCACCCAGCGGGCCCGGAAGCTCGACGTCCTGCAGCGGGCGACGCCGCTGCCGGGTGGTGTGGCGCTGCTGGCCAGCGTGATCGGCGGGATGGCTCTGGCCATCCTCGCCCTGCTGCCGCTGATGGTGGTTGGCGCGATCGGAGGCGTGGAGATGCCGGTCACGCACTGGCTTGACCTGGCCGCCGCCGTCATCGTCGGTTCGCTGCCCATGCTCGGCCTGGGCATGCTCATCGGCTACGGCGCGAGCCCCAATGTCGCGCCCGCGCTGGCCAGCCTCATCTACCTGCCCATGGCCTTCGCCTCCGGGCTCTTCGTGCCGCTGACCGAGATGCCCTCGGTGATCCGGGACGTGGCGCACTACCTGCCGCTCTACCACCTGGGCCAGCTCAGCTGGAACGCGGTCGGTTACGCCCAGGAGCCCGTGTGGCAGGCGCTAGCCTGGACCGCGGGGTGGACGCTGGTCCTCTTCCTGGCCGCGGCCCGCGCCTACCGGCTCGACCAGCAGCGCAAGTTCTCCTGATTCCCTCCTCCCCCCGTGGCGCCCGGCTCGAGCCGGGCGCCCACCTTTTCTCTCAGGCCGGCTCCCAGGGCTTGAGCCAGCCGGTGGCGGGCCAGCCCTCGGCCGCCGCCATCAGGGGCATCGCCGCCGCCCCGTCGATCGACTCCCGGACGATGTCGGCGTGGCCGGCGTGCCGGGCGGCCTCCTCGATCAGGTGGAAGAGCACCCAGCGCACCGACCAGGCCTCCAGATCCTGCGGGAACCAGGGCACGCCCTTGGGGACCGGCACCGGCCGGCTCAGATCGTCGATCCCGGCGACCGCCGCCGCCGTCTCCGCGGCGACCTCCTGGTAGAGGGCGAGGACGCCGGCCAGGGTCTCGTCGGGTCCGAGCCGGAAATTGCGGAGGTAGGCGTCGGCGTCCGATTCCTCGGGCCGCTGTCGCTGCAGGACCCGATCGATCCAGCCCCGCTCGGTGGTGGCGACGTGCTTGATCAAGCCGCCGATGCTGAGGCTGCTGGCGGCGGGCGTGGCCCGCGCCAGATCGTCGGTGAGGCCGTAGGACGAGTACCGGATCGCCTGCCGCTGCTGCTCGAGGAAGCCGAGAAGGCCCTCCCGCTCGTCCTGGATCATCACCACATTTCCGGGCATCGGTTCGAACCTCCTTCGCTGTTCCCGACTGGTGAGGCCATGATGCAGCCTCAAACCGGCCATCTCCTGGCCGGTTTTCGGAGGATCCTTTAGCCATGCGCGCGGACCGTCTGGTGGCGACCCTGCTCGTCCTCCAGGCCAGGGGCAGGGTCACGGCCGCCGAGGTCGCGGCGGAGCTCGAGGTCTCCGAGCGGACCGCCCGCCGGGACCTCGAGGCGCTGTCCGCATCCGGCGTGCCGGTCTATTCGCAGCAGGGGCGCGGGGGCGGCTGGTCGCTGATCGGCGGAGCCCGCACCGACCTCACCGGTCTGACCGCCGAGGAGGCGCGCGCGCTGTTCCTGGTGGCCGGCCCGGCGTCGGGTGCGCCCTCCGTCAGGAACGCGCTGCGCAAGCTGGTCCGCGCGTTGCCGGATACCTTCCGAGCCGACGCCGAGGCGGCGTCCGCGGCGATCCTGGTCGACCCCACAAGCTGGGGAGGCGGTCCGGCACCACCACCGCCGCCCCATCTGGAGCCGCTTCAGCGCGCCGTGATCGAGGGCGTGCGGGTTCGCCTCCGCTACGCCGCCAGGGGCCGGAACCAGGACGAGCGCACGGTCGATCCTCTCGGCCTCGTCGCCAAGGGCCACCTCTGGTACCTCCTGGCCGGCACCGACCGCGGCCTGCGGACCTTCCGTGTCGACCGGGTCGGCTCGGTCGAGGCGACCATCGAGCCGGTGGCGCGACCCGGGGACTTCGACCTCGATGTGGCATGGCGCTCGGTCATCGATGAGCTCGACCGCCACCGCCTGCCCTGCTCGGCGCGCCTCCGGGTCGAGCCGGGCCTGCTCCACGTCCTGGGCTGGATCTTCGGTTCCGCCATCACCGCCGGCGAATCCGGCGGTGATGGGCCGGTCGAGGTGGTGGTCAGGGGCGCCTCACACTCGATCCTGGCGTCGCAGCTGGCAGGCCTGGGGAGTGCGGTCGACGTGCTGGAGCCGGAGGAGGTACGTCGCCATCTGGGGCGGATCGGCGCCGAGCTCGTGGAGCGCTACAGGCTGCAACCCTAGTCTCCACGTAACCAGGGGCGGTATCCGATTCGGGACCTTCGCTCAGATTCCCAGGGCGACGCCGCTGAGGCGAGGGTCAGAGCCGCCGGTCAGCACGCCGGACGGCTCCCGGGAGACCAACTGGACCGCACCTCCCGACCACGCCGCGCCCTCGACAACCTGATGGCCGCGCGCCCTCAACTCGTCGACGAAGGCCGCACCGAAGCGCGGTCCGGCGGTGACCTGGAAGGGGGTGCCGACCAGGGCCGGGTCCGTCCCCGGCGACACGTGCCAACGAGGGGCCTCGATCGCCTCTTGAAGCCCCATCCTCAGGTCCACGAGGTCGGAGATCACCTGCGTGTTCCATTGCACCTGCATGTCGCCGCCGGGCGTGTTGCCGACCAGCCATGGCTCGCCGTCGCGGGTGATCAGATAGGCGTTCAGCGTGTGCATCGAGCGCTTGCCCCCCGCCAGCAGGTTTGGGCTGTCGGGCTCGAGCGAGAAGCCCTTGCCGCGGTTGTTCAGGACCAGGCCCGTCCTGCCTGCCTCGACGCCACTTCCAAACAGGTTGAAGAGGCTGTGGATGTAGGACATCATGTTGCCCTCACGGTCGGCGACGCAGAACGAGGTGGTGTCTTGGCCCAGTAGGGACGGTTCGCCGCCGGGGGCGGAGGCAGCGGCGTGGTTGGGGTCGATCGCCTCTCGACGACGCGTCGCGAAGTCCTTCGAGATCAGGCCGTCGAGTGAGAAGTCGACCACCCGCGGGTCGCCCGAGTAGCGCAGACGGTCCGCGTAGGCGAGCTTCAACGCCTCGACCATGAGGTGGGCTCGGGCCGCATCCCGCCGCGTCACCGAGAAACCCTCCAGCAGGTTCAGCGTCTCGAGCAGGACGAACCCCTGCGAGGGGGGGCGCGTCTGCCACACCGTGGTGGCCCGGTAGTCGGTATGGATAGGCTCGTAGATGTCGGTCCGCTGCGCCGCGAGATCCTCGAGCGTCAGTATCCAGCCGTCTTTCTCCGAGCACCGCACCAGCTCGGCGGCGACGTCCCCCCGGTAGAAGGCGTCCGCCCCGCCCTCGGCCAGCTGCCGGAGCGTCCAGCCGTAGTCGGGCCGGCGCCAGACCTGACCCAGCCCGGGGGCGTCAGGCATGAACACCCGGCCGGGCTTCGCGGCCCCGAAACGCTCGCGCCCGTCGCGCACCTGCTCGTATCTGCGGTCGGACATCGCGATGCCCTCTTCCGCGCACCGGATCGCGGGCTCCACGAGCGAGTCCCAGGGCTTGCTGCCGAACCGCTGGTGGAGTGTCCAAAGCGCGTCGGCTTCCCCGGGGACGGTGACCGCACGCCACCCGGTGTCGGGGACCGTCGCGTACCCCTCGGCCCTATACCGCTCCGGCGTGGACGCCAGCGGGGCCGCGCCGCTGCCTCCGATTCCGTACACGCGCTTCGACTTCGCGTCGTAGACGACGGCGAAGGCGTCGCCTCCCAGGCCGCAGGAGGACGGCAGTGTCAGACCCTCGACCAGTGCCGCGGCGACGGTGGCGTCGAAGGCATTGCCACCCTCCAGGAGAACCTTGGCGCCGGCCGCGGCCGACTCGCTCGAGCTGGTGGCGATCATCCCCTGAGCGCCATACCGGGTCCTGCCGGGAAGATGGGAGTCCACGCCGTTCACGCTACCTCACCGCCCCCGGAGGGGTATGAGCATGACGAACGCCACGTCGTCCGTCGCTCCGAACGAAGCGTCGAGTCGATCAGCCGCACCTCTTCAGCGACTGTTCGAACTCCTTGCGGACCTGGTCGCCACCCTGGCTCTTCCAGGACGAGATCAGGTCATTCAGCGAGGACAGTGGCTTGCGTCCCACGAAGATGTCGTTGTAGCCGTTCTGCTGCACCTGGATCAGGTTCCCCGCCTGCTGCACCCACGTCGGGGAGTACAGGTTCACGGTCGGGTCCGCCACCGACTGCTGGAGCTGCTGCTCCTGGAACTTCTGGATCAGAGTCGCTTCGTTCGGCTGGTGCGAGAAGTAGTAGTTGACCTCGGTCGTGCCGCAGAGATAGTTGAGCCCGGAGGACCAGTCCTGGTTCCCGTTGCTCACCGCCACCGGCTCCCCGCCCTCCTCGTTGTACATCTGGCCCGGAATGCCGTCGTAGTAGAAGATGAACTCCTCCGACCCGAACGGAGCGGCGCACCAGTTCATCAGCCCGATCAGTTCCATGACCCGGGCCTCTGATTTGATCGTGGTTGGGATCGCGCCGAACCCGTAGTTCCCGCTCGTCTGCGGGAACAGCGCCTTCCCTCCGTCCGCTCCGGGTGGCGACCACGGCTGGGGATTGGCCGAGGGGTCGTTCTCCTTGGTCACCGTGGTCTCGGTGTTCGGCTGATCTCCGAACTGTTCGGTTCCACCCCCGCCGAGGATGCCCACCTGGCCTCCTTCGAAGAACGACGTCTCATCGTTGCTGGTGTTGGTCAACGCCTCCGGCTCGAACGCGCCTTTCCTCCACAGCTGCGCCGCGAAGTCCAGCGCCTGCTTGTACTCCTCGGTCTCCAGGTCCTTCGTGAGCGACCCGTCACTGTTCAGCCGCCAGTTGTTCGGTACTCGGTACATCGCCTGCCAGACATTGGCGTAGGGGAGGGAGAGTCCCCAGGTCTTCTTGGTCGAGGACCTGCCGTTCGGATGGCCCTTGCTGAACGCGACGAACATCTTCATGACTTCGTTCGCGTTCTTCGGGTTGGCCACGCCCAGCTTCTCCGCCCAGTCCTGGCGGATCAGCTGCAGCTGCGCGTTCACGATCTGGATCGGGTAGGGCACGCCGTACAGGCGGCCTTCGAACGACGACCCCTTCCACGTCTGCTCCGGCAGCAGCGTCAGGTTCGGCCACTGCTTCAGGCTGCTACCGGTCAGCATGTCGGTCAGGTCGTGGAACGCTCCCTCTTGCACGAACTTCTCGAACGCGGCTCCACCGTAGACGCCATCCGGGTTGAAGTTGATGTACGTGATGTCCGGGAACGACCCTGACGACGCCAGCGTGTTCAGTTTGTCCGTGTAGTCCGGGGAGTCCGCCAACGTCGCCTGCCACTGCACATTCAACCGTTTGTTGAACTCCTGCAGCCAGGGATTCTGCGCGAGCGGCGGCGGCGGCGCGCCGAACAGGATCTGGAACGTCGTGACTGGGCCGCCCTTTCCGGGCGGGTCGGGCACCGACCTGTACGGGGCTGGGTACTTTGTCCACGCGACGGGGACACCGCGCACCTTGGAGACCACCTCGCCGGCTCGTGCCGCTGGCGTGTGCAGGGACGACAGCTTCAAGCTGTCGACGCACGAGTGGATTGCCTGTGCGACAGGAGCATTGCCACACGAAGCCAATAGGCCCGCGCCAGCCGCTCCCGCAAGGCCTCCAAGAAACGCCCGGCGCCCCCAGAGATGCAAGCTCGCGTCGTTCACTACGGTCCCTCCTCTCCCGTTCCCGCGCTCCACTCCCGCTGGAGCTATCGTAGTCAATCCCCCCCGCCGGATGTCAAGCCGCCCTTATCGAGCGACAGTACCTGCCGCATAGAAGGCACGCCGTCAAGATGCGACGTGACGATCGCCAGCGTCTGCCCTGCCCGCCCGGGTCCTTCGCTCGGCCACTCGATTACTGGGCCCAACCTGATCCCGAGCCGCCTAGTCCCCGTGCGGGTGCCCCTTCCATCCCGACTTCCCGTTTTCGTGAGGTACCTTCGCCCACTGTCCGGCCCTCCCGCCTTACTAGACGCGGCGCAAGGAGTCTATGAGTTTCCAC
Source organism: Candidatus Dormiibacterota bacterium (assembly GCA_036272915.1). Taxonomy (GTDB): domain Bacteria; phylum Chloroflexota; class Dormibacteria; order Dormibacterales; family Dormibacteraceae; genus DATAXV01. The sequence continues at coordinate 397 of DATAXV010000165.1, read as the reverse complement.
AGACTGCTGCTTGGGTTCCCGTGGGGCCCCAGGCCAGCCTCAGCGTTTGCAGCCGTAAGTTGTTGAGCGCGGTGGCGGGCTTCGCCATACCGATCGCAAAGCATGTCCAATGCTGCCTCGGTCAGATTCTTCTTGCAGCCGAGAAGCTCCAGCGACCGTCGCTGTATCTGGTCACCTGAAACCCAACCACCATGCTGTTCGAAATGCAGGACAAACCACAGTTCTACATAGGGACTCGAGAAGGCCACTTTAATGCCTTCACGTTCCGCGCGCTCAACGGCTTCATGGGCCTCGGGCCGCTCGTCGTCGTCAAAGACGCACCAGATCTCCTCGTGCGGAATTCCTTGCCGTTTCCTGTAGTTGCGCCGTTCCTCGGATGTCGCGGCGATTGCACGAT
>DATAXV010000164.1:0-43814 GCA_036272915.1 Candidatus Dormiibacterota bacterium | reverse complement strand
CGTGGCCAACCGGCACGGAGAGCTGATCCGGATCTTCCGGCCCTTCGGTCTCGACACCCGGCGCCGGGCCGACGGGGTGCTCGAGGTCGGCTACCAGGTGCGGACCGGGAAGCTGCCCTCGCGCCGCCAGGTCGAGGCGCTGAAGGCGGCAGGCTCGCAGATCGCGGTGGCCGTGGACACCGCGCGGCTCTACGAGGAGGCGAGCCGCCACGCGGAGCAGCTGGAGGTGGCCTCCGACGTCTCCAAGGCGATCTCCTCCTCCATCGACCTCGATCAGACGCTGCGCCTGGTCGCCCGCAACCTGGCCCGTCTGGTCGACGCCACCCTCTGCCAGATCGCGCTCTACGACGAGGACACCTCGGGCTGGTACGGCGCCGCCGACTCCACCGGCGACCGTCGCTGGGCGCGGCTTCGGGGCGAGCGCACCCAGCACGGCATGCTGTTCGAGGCGTTGGAGCGCGGACAGCCGATCGTGATCGAGGATGCGGGGGCCAGCGACCTGGTGCCGGAGGAGTACAGGCAGGCCTTCCACCCGCGTTCGCTGATGGTCGTGCCGCTGCTCGCCGGCGAAGAGCCGGTCGGCGCCGCGATCCTGGCTCAGCAGGATCGCCGGCGACGGTTCCGCCCCGACGAGGCGCAGCTGGCGCAGAACCTGGGACATCAGTCGGCGACCGCGATCAAGAACGCTCGCCTCCACGCTCTGGCCGAGGAGGAGAACCACATCCAGAAGGACTTCGTGCTTCTCGGGTTCGGCATGTGGGGGCAGAAGGCCTACGAGCATCTGCTGACGCTGAAGCAGTTCTTCAACTTCCGGATTCACATCGTGGAGCGGGCCGAGGCCCGCGAGCGCCTGGCGGGTCGCGAGCAGGAGATCCACGAGAACGGGGACGTCATCTACTGGGACTCCGAGGATGATCCCGGCCACGAGCAGCTGTGGCAGGCGCTCGAGACCAGCTGCTACGTGATCACGTACATCGCGACGCCGGCGGCGACGCATCTGACGGCGCTGGCCAGGTACTACTCGCTCTCGGACGTGGTCGTCATCGAGAAGCCGCTGGGCGCCTCCCCTGAGGCGTATCGCGCCTTCCTGGACACCGTTCCCGGCGGGGTTGAGCTGATCGCCGCCGACCACTACTACTTCAAGCTCGAGGTCCGCCTCTTCCAGCTGCTGCTCACCGAGGAGCGCACGCTGCGCGACTTCATGGACAGCGTCGATGAGGTCAGGGTCGAGATCCTCGAGGCGAAGCCGCTGACCGGAGCGGCGGCCGAGATCGGAGTGGTCGCCGACCTCGTCCCGCACGCGTTCGCGATCGTCTCCCTGCTGGCTCCCATCGACCGCATCACGCTCGATCCGGAGCGGCCGCTGGAGGTGGGCCGACACGAGCCCTTCGGTGGCGAGCGGGAGACCTACGCCCGGATGCGTGGCACCTTCCCGCACCATGGACGCACCGTCCGGCTGGTGATCGACGTCGGCAAGGGCGTGGACGACCAGAAGTGGATCAAGGTTTCGGGTGAGCCTCCCATCGGGGGTGGCCGCGCCAACTTCTACAAGTTCGACTTCGGACGCGGAGAGGCGATCGACGGCACCCAGAGCAACGTGCGCTCGGCGGTGCGCAAGATCCGCGAGCCGGGGGTTCCCGACAACGCGCACCTGACCATGCTCCGCCACGTGATCGAGAAGCGGCACCCGGCGGTCGGCATCCTCACCATCCGGGAGGCGATCCGCTCCAACCAGCGCATCCAGGAGCTGGAGGCGGTGGCCCTGAGCCTGCTGGGCGAGGGCCACTGGTCGAGCTACAAGATCGGGACCCGGCCCTCATTCGCGGAGCCGGCGATCGCGCTGGTCGGCCAGAGCGAGCCGCAGGAGCCGCTGCGCATTCAGCGCGAGCGGGCGCGCCACTCGTGACCCACCCGGCCTGATCTCCTCGACGGCGGCGTTCCCGTCCGGGGTCGCCGTCGGTTCAGGCCTCCCGCGGCCTGGTCGAGGAGAGAATCGGGGGGGCCGCGAACGGCCCCCCCGGCACGGTGGACGAGGTCAGCCCAGACTCGTCACGACCGACTTGGTTTCGAGGTAGTTCTCGAGCACGTTGTGGCCCATCTCGCGGCCCCAGCCCGACTCCTTGTAGCCACCGAACGGCATCGCCGCGTCGAAGACGTGGTAGGTGTTCACCCACACCGTCCCGGCGCGCAGGCGCTGCACCGTCCTGTAGGCCTTGGAGATGTCACGGGTGAAGACGCCGGCGGCCAGCCCGTAGTTGGTGTCGTTGGCGTCGGGCACGATCTGCGAGGGATCGTCGAACGGGATCGCGGTCACCACGGGACCGAAGATCTCCTCCCGCACCACCTTCATGTCGGGGTTGGTCTCGGTGAGGATGGTCGGCTGGACGAAGTAGCCGCGGTCGCCCACGCGACCGCCGCCGACGACCGCCCGACCGCCGCCGACGACCGCCCTGGCGCCGTCGTTGCGACCCGACTCCAGGTAGCCCAGCACCTTGCCGAACTGCTCGTCGGAGATCAGCGGGCCCATCGTCGTCTCGGGGTCGGTGCCGACGCCGATCTTGATGCTCTTGGCCTGGTCGGCGACGCCCTCGACCACCCGGTCGAAGACCGACTTCTCGACGAACAGCCGGGAGCCGGCGTTGCAGCACTGGCCGTGGTTGAAGAAGATGCCGTTGGCCGCGCCGGGGATGGCGAACTCCATGTCGGCGTCCGCGTAGACCACGTTGGGCGACTTGCCGCCCAGCTCCAGCGAGACCTTCTTGAGGTTGCCCGCCGCCGCCTTGACGATCATCCGGCCGACCTCGGTCGACCCGGTGAAGGCGACCTTGTCGACGTCGGGGTGCGCCGCCAGCGGGGCGCCGCAGTCCTCGCCGAAGCCGGTGACGATGTTGACAACGCCGTCGGGGACGCCCGCCTCGAGCAGCAGCTGGCCGAGGCGAAGCGCGGAGAGCGGGGTCTGCTCGGCCGGCTTCAGCACCACCGTGCAGCCGGTGGTCAGGGCCGGGCCCAGCTTCCAGGCCGCCATCAGCAGCGGGAAGTTCCAGGGGATGATCTGGCCGACCACGCCCACCGGCTCACGAAGCGTGAAGGCGAGGTAGTTGCCGGGGGCGGCGACCGACGAGATCGGGATCGTGTTGCCCTCGATCTTGGTCGCCCAGCCGGACATGTAGTGGAAGAGGTCGGCGGCGAGGGCCACGTCGGCCGCCCGGGCGACCGTGTAGGGCTTCCCGTTGTCCAGGCTCTCGAGCATGGCCAGCTCGTCCCCGTGCTCGAGGATCAGATCCCCGATCCGGTGGATCAGCTTGCCTCGGTCGGAAGCGTTCATCCGGCGCCAGGGCGAGTCGTCGGCGAACGCCTTGCGCGCCGCCCTGACCGCCTTGTCGATGTCCTCCGCGTTGCCGCGCTGCACCCGGGCGAGCGGCTCCTCGGTGGCCGGATTCAGGGTCTCGAAGGTCTCCCCGCTGGCCGAGTCGACCCACTGCCCCCCGATCAGGAGCCTGTGGGTGGACCCAACGAACTCGCTCACATTGGGATCGACCTGCATCACCGCCATGACGCACCTCCTACGATCCGCAGTATTCCTAAAGGCGAATAGTAAGGCCTTTCCAGGCCCTCCGCTACGCGCAGACGGCTACGCCACCTGGCCGACGACGAGGTCGACCAACCGGAGACGTGGCGGCCGCCCTTGACGTCGCCGTCGACGACCAGCCGCGGCTCGGGCAGGGCGGCGCCGTCCTCGGCGAGGGACAGGAGGAGCGGTCTACCGCCGACCAGCGCCTCGTCGGGCGTGACCAGGGCGACGTAGCCGTCGTCGCCGACCGCGGCCACCCAGGTGTCGGGCGTGATCGCGACGCCGGCCGCGGCGAGGACCTCGACCAGCGGCGGCCCCTGTTCGGTCAGGGTCTCGCTCGTGGTGCCGGCGAGGGAGGTCACGCTCAGCGTCCTCGCCGGAAGCCGGTCGAGCAGGGCCGGGGTGAGCAGCACCGTCCGCCGCCGGTCGGCGAGATCGACGGCTCCGGCGGGCGGCGTCGTCGGCGTCGGGTTCTCGACGGCGACGTCGATCCGGGCGACCGTCGCCAGGTCGCGCAGCGGGAGGGAATCACCGGGGACGACCAGCTCCGGGCTGGGCAGGAGCACGCCGTCCTGGCGGATGGCGACGACGGCGGGGTGGTTGCCGAAGCTGGGATCGAGCTCGCCGAGGGCGAAGGTGACCGAGCGGCCACCGAGCCCGATCACCGTGACCGCCACGCGAAGCGGTGCGTTCTTGGCGTCGGGCAGGTTCGGCGAGGAGTCGTTCACCAGCGTCTCCAGCAGCACCCCCTGCTCGGTCCTGGCCGGGGCCCAGGGGAGCGTCCGCACCTGGACCGTGGTCTGGGGCAGCGCCGCCAGCTGGGCGACCGTGTAGCTGGCCGGGTCGGCCACCTGCCCGCCCACCGAGACCGGCTGCGCCGGTCCGGCCCCGGCCGTGGCCGGACCGGCGACGAGGCCGAGGCTGGCGACGACGGACGCGAGCGCCAGGACCAGACGACGCACGTACAACCCCCCCCGGTAGTCAGGACTCGACTACCGAAACATAGCAACAGCCCAGACGGATGCGAGCAAGGCGGCGGCGCCTCCCGTCAAAATGTCCCGGAGTTGAGGCCGAACATCTCGGATGCGGAGCTTCTGTCCTTCCTCCGCCGGTTGCACGGCAGGCAGGTGCACATCCAGCCCCTCGCCGAGGGCGTGGAGTCCCGTGCCTGCGCCTACACCATGGGCGGCGACGCCTTCATCCTCCGCGTCGGCGCCGCCGGACCCGGCTTCCGCAAGGATCACCTCGCCTACCATCGCTTCGGCTCGGCCCTGGTGCCGGTGCCCGAGGTGGTCGCCCTCGGCCCCTATGCCCCCGGCCTCGAGTACTGCATCTCCCGGCGCCTGCCCGGCTTCACCCTTCAGGACGCCCCCAGCGCCGTCGTCGAGGCCACGCTCGACGTCACCCTCGAGGCGATGCTGGCGATCTGGGCCACGGACATCTCCTTCACCGCCGGGTTCGGTGTCCTCGACGATGTCGGACGCGCGCCGTCGGCGACCTGGAGGTCGTACCTGGAGGGCATCGTCGGCGATCGCACCCGCTACCTCCCCGCCGCCGTCGGCGCCGAGAACTCCTCCCGTGTCCTCCACTGCCTGGCCTGGCTGATGACCGCCTGCCCGGAGGACCGGCAGCTGATCCACGGCGACTTCGGCGCCAACAACCTGCTCACCGACGGGCTGCGCATCACCGGCGTCCTCGACTGGGACGTGGCCTCCTGCGGCGACCCTCTGTGGGACGTCGCCACCGCCCTCTTCTGGGCGACCTGGCTGCCCTGCTTCGAGCGCCTGGAGCAGCACTGCCGCCGGCGCCTCGGGCACCTGGCCGCCTACCGGGAGCGGGTGCTCTGCTACGCGCTGATCATGGGCGTCGGCGAGGCGACCGGCTCCGACACCGCCATCCACGACTGGGCGGCGAGACGCTGCCTGGAGCTGCTCAGCGCCGCCTGAGCCGTCAGGCGCCGACCGAGGCGGTCTCGTGCGAGGCCTGGACCAAGCTGGCCAGCGCCCGGACCAGGAGCTCGACCAGCTCGGCGCGCTCCATCCCCGGCCGCTCCGACCACTCCAGGCTCGCTGCCTCGACGAGCCCGATCCAGCCCCTGATCGCAACCCGGAGGCGGGGCGACATCTCGGGCAGTCCGGGCGCCGTCTCCATGATCACCGCGTAGGCGGCGTCCCTGACCCGGTCGGCCACCGCCGCCACCTCGGGGTCGCTACCGATGCCGGCGCCGCGGACCGCCTGGAAGATCACCCGGTGGTCCTGGACGAAGCCGAGGAAGGCGAGGATGCCCAGGCGCAGATGCCGCCCGGTGCGCTGGCGGGGACCGGAGCGGATGATCTCGGCGATCCCGTCCGCGATCTCCGACAGCGAGGCGACGTAGAAGGCCCGCTTGGTCGGGAAGTAGTGGTAGAGCAGTCCCTTGGAGACGCCGGCGAGCTCGGCGATACGGTCCATGGAGAGCTCGTCGTAGGGTCGTTCGGAGAAGATCCGGACGCCGAGCTCGAGCAGCTGGGCCTTCCGCGCGTCAGGGCTCAGACGGGCCTTCGCACTCACTGGTGCGCACTCTACACCCGGTGCGTCGGTTGACTCCGGGGCCATCCAACCCCTACCTTATTGACGGATCGTCAACTGACGCTCCGGGGGGAGGGGCCGGGAGGCCCAAGAGCTGGGCCTCCCGCCCATACACCGTCAATCCGGCGTCGGCAGCCACTGTCGGACCCGGTCGATCATCTCGCCCGAGGGCCCGATGAAGCGCGAGGCCCGAGGCAGGGCGTCGAGGAAGGTGCGTCCGTAATCCTTGCTCAGGATGCGGCCGTCGAGGATCACCACCGCCCCGCGGTCGGTGCCGCGGCGGATCAGCCGACCGAAGCCCTGCTTGAGGCGCAGCGCCGCGCTGGGCAGGGCGAGCTGGGCAAAGGCGTCGGGCACCCGCTCCGCCCGGGCCGCGTAGATCGGCTCCGAGGGGACCGGGAAGGGCAGCCGGGCGACGATCACGCAGGAGAGCTGGTCGCCGGGCAGGTCGACCCCCTCCCAGAAGCTGGAGGTCCCGAGGAGGAGCGCGCGGGGCGTCCCCTGGAACGTCTTCAGCACCTGGCGGCGGGGACCGTCGATGCCCTGGCCGAGGATCAGGACGTCGTCCAGGTCGGCGCGCTGCTTCAGCGCCTCGTAGACCTCGCGCAGCTGCTGGTGGGAGGTGAAGAGGGCCATGGTCCGGCCTCGCAGCGTGGCCGCGATCTCGCCGGTGATGCTGGCGACGAAGGGCGAGAACTCCTCCTGCCGCGGCTCGGGCGCGTCGATGGGCAGGCAGACCAGCGCCTGGCGCAGGTAGTCGAAGGAGGAGGGAACGACCAGCGTCTCCACCTCGCCGCCGACGCCGAGGCGGTCGCGGAAGAAGGCGAAGCTGCCGGCGACGGCCAGGCTGGCCGAGGTCAGGACCACGCTGTGGCGCGGCGCGAAGACGAGGTCATGGAGCAGGCCGCCGACCTCGACCGGGGCCGAGCGCAGGATCAGGGCGTTGGTCCGGGAGAAGAGCGAGAACCAGTAGACCCGGTTCTCCTCGGGCGCCGCGAAGGCCTCGCGGAGCAGGGCCTCGGCCTCGGCCAGCCGGCCGCGCAGGATCTCCAGCTCGCGCAGATTTTGGTCCGGCTCCTCCCCGCCGACGAACTGCTGGGAGAGGTTGATCGAGCGCCTGAGCATGGTCTCCAGGCCGGCCAGCGAGGTGCACGCATCGGCGGCGCGGGCGGCGAGGTCGGGCCAGCCCGGCTGCTCGCGGAGGCGCGGCGTCAGGCGAACGCCCTCCTCGCGGCGCTCGGTCTCCCGGGTCAGCTGCGCCCGCAGCCAGTCGGAGCTGTCGGCGAAGAGGTCGGCGAGCAGCGCCCGGGTCCGGGGCAGGATCTGGCGCGCCTCCTCCAGGGGCTCGTTGGATCGGTCGAGCCGGCCCTGGCGGCCGAGGTCGAGGAGCAGGCCCTGCTCGCTCTCGCCCTCCCCCTCGGAGAGGCGGCCGAGCAGGGCCAGCACCCCGGCCGCGTCGACCTCGGTGCGCAGCCCCTGGGTGGCGGCGTCCTCGAGGTGATGGGCCTCGTCGACGATGAGGTGGTCGAAGGCGGGCAGAAGGCCTCCCTCGGCGACCGCGTCGGCGAGCAGCAGGGCGTGGTTGATGACGACCACGTCCGCGTCCTCGGCGGCCTCGCGGGCGCGGTGGACGAAGCAGTCCTCGCTGGTGCAGTGGATGCCGAGGCAGTCCAGCGGGTCGGAGGCGATGCGCGCCCAGTAGACCTCCTCCCGGCCATGGAGGCGGAGCTCGGAGCGGTCGCCGCTCTCGGTCGTCTCCAGCCAGACCAGGATCTGGAGCTTGAAGCAGAGCTCCTCCTCGTCGGCGCAGGGCTCGGCCAGGTACCGGTGCCACCGGCGGAGGGAGAGGTAGTTGGCCCTGCCCTTGAGCAGGCAGGCACGGAAGCTCCAGGGCAGCCAGGAGCTGAGGCTGGGGATGTCCTTGCCGACCAGCTGCTCCTGCAGCGTGTGGGTGTGGGTGGCGATAACCACCCGCTCGCCGTGCCGCACCGCCCTGGCCACGGCCGGGATCAGGTAGGCCAGGCTCTTGCCGGTGCCGGTGCCCGCCTCGACCATGAGCCGGCCGCCGCGCTTGATGATCTGGGCCACCGCCAGCAGCATCTGGAGCTGCCCCTCGCGCTGCTCGTACTGAGGGAAGGTGGTGGCCAGGGGCCCGTCCGGGGCGAGCAGCCCGCGCAGCGTCTCCAGGTCGTCCCGCGGCGCGTCCTCCGGCGCCATCACGGCGACCGACGTCAGCGGCGAGCGCTCGGCCACGGGCGAGGTCGCCCCCGCGCTCAGCGCCTCGCGCAGAAAGCCGGCGACGGGCCAGGCGTAGGGCGCGATCAGGGCCAGCATCTTCTCCTTGAGGGAGTTGGGGAGCTCCGCCGCCCGCCGGCGGAGGAGCAGCAGCAGCTGGCGCGTCGCGTCGGCGTCGTCGGGGGCGCGGTGCGGGCGCGGCTGGTCCAGGTCCAGGTGCAGGGCGAGCTGGGGCAGGCTGTGGCTGGGCGCGTCCGGCAGCAGCACCCGGGAGAGGTCGAGCGTGTCGAGCATGCGCGTGCCCGCCGGCCAGATCCCGGCGGCGTCCATGAAGGCGATCTCCAGGCGCGCCCCGTGGGCGACGGGCTGGCGCTCGCCGACGAAGCCGGACAGCCGCTGCAGGAGCTCTGCGGAGGTTGGCGCCCCGGCGACCAGCTGGCGCCCGATCCCGGTCAGGCGCACCACTGGATCGGGGATCGAGCGGCCGGGGTCGGCCAGGCCCTCGAGCCGGTCGACCACCTCTCCGCTGGTGAAGGCGACCGCGCCGACCTCGATCACCCGATCCCACTGGGGATCCAGCCCCGTGGTTTCGAAATCGAGTGCGACGTACTCCATGTGGGGGACTGGGCTCGGATTGTACGTCCTGGTGGTGGCCCCTTTCGGGGCTCCGGTCAGGAGCTGGTCGAGGCCGTCCTCGGCTTCACCGCCGAACCCGACGCGGGCACCTCCTCGAGCACGCCCTCGACCCGGGCCTGGAGGGCCGGGTCGTCGCCGTAGGCGCCGCGCAGATCGGGCGGCAGCAGGCGGGCGATGGCCACCATGATCGCGTCGGCCGCGTCCTGGTTCCCCACCCGGCTGCCGTCGGGCCGGCGCTCGCGGACCCTCACCGGCGGGCCGAAGCGAAGCTCGACCCGCCGGCGGCGGGGCATGACCGCTCCCTTCGGGAAGCAGAGGTCGGTGCCGACGATCGCGACCGGCAGCACCGGCGCGCCGGTCAGCCGGGCCAGGAAGCCGGCGCCGGCCTGCGCCTTCAGCAGCCCGCGGGTGCCGACCGTGGTCCAGCGCTCGCCCTCCGGATAGATCAGCAGCGCTCCTCCCTGGTCGAGCACCTCCCGGGCCCGGCGCAGACCCCTGCGGTCGGGCGAGTGGCGGACGACGGGGAAGGCATGGTAGACGCCGAAGGCGCGGGCGAGGAGGCGGGAACCGTCGAACCACTCCGACTTGGCCATGCTCCAGGTGTCGCCGCGGGGCACGAAGGCGGGCAGCACCACCGGGTCGACCGTCGAGGGGTGGTTGGAGCAGATCAGGAGCGGCCCCCGGCGGGGCAGGTGCTCCCTGCCGACTACACTGTTGATGCCGACCAGGTAGACGCGGACCAGGACCCGGCAGGCGGCGCGGAGCAGTGCGTACATGCTCAGTGGGTCGGCTGGGCGCTGCTGATGCTGGAGAGCACGGTCTCCACCACCTCCTCCAGGGTCAGATCGTCGGTCTCGATCACGATCGCGTCCCGCGCCGGCCGCATCGGCGACACCGACCGGCCGCTGTCGCGGCGGTCGCGTTCCAGCACCTCGCGGCGCATCTGCTCGGGATCGGCGCGCTCCCCCCTCGACTCGATCTGCGCCGCCCGCCGGCGCGCCCGCTCCTCAACGCTGGCGGTGAGGAAGAACTTGTGCCGGGTGTCGGGGAAGATCACGGTGCCGATGTCGCGGCCGACCATGACCACGCCATCGCGTCCCATCGCGCGCTGCTGGGCGACCAGGGCCAGGCGCACGCCGGCCACCTTGGCCACCCGCGAGGCGGCCTCGGAGAGCTCGGGCGCGTAGACCCGTTCGGTGTAGTCGACGTCGCCGACGAAGACCTTGTTGCCGTCGATGGTGATGTCGACCGAGTGGGCGAGCCGGGTCAGGCCGGCGCCGTCGGCGGGGTCGACCCCGCGGTCGACGACCAGGCAGGCGATGGCCCGGTACATCATCCCCGAGTCGACGAAGCGGAGGCCGAGGGCGCGGGCGACACGGCGCCCGACCGCGGACTTGCCCGAGCCGACCGGCCCGTCGATGGCGACGATCACGATTCCCTCCCCCGGTCGACCGCGACCTCCAGGCCGGCCAGCTCGCGGTCGGTCAGCCGCCGGTAGCCTCCAACACGGAGGCGGCCCAGCCGGACCGGCCCCACGGCGAGTCGGGTCAGCCGCTTCACCGGGTGGCCGACGGCGTCGAACATACGCCGGACCTGCCGCTTGCGGCCCTCGGCGATGACGATGCGGACCCGGCACAGGTCCTGCCAGGAGGAGAGCACCTCAACCTCGGCCGGAGCCGTCGGCCCATCCTCCAACTCCATGCCCTTGCGGAGCCGGCGCAGCTCGCGGTCGCCGAGCGCACCCGCGACCACCGCCTCGTACTCCTTGGGCACCTGGAAGCGGGGATGGGTCACCCGGTAGGCGAGCTCCCCGTCGTCGGTGAGCAGGAGCAGGCCGCTGGAATCCTGGTCCAGCCGGCCAACGGCGAAGAGGCGCCGGGAGCGCTCCTCCTCGGGGAGCAGGTCGAAGACGGTCTTCCGGTGCTGGGGGTCGTTGGCGGTCACGATCACCCCGACCGGCTTGTTCAGGGCGAGGTACCGGCAGCCGGTCGGCGGCCGCACCACGGTGCCGCGGACGGTGACCTGGTCGCGGTCGGCGTCGACGCGCATGCCCACCCGGGCGGGCAGGCCGTTGATGCAGACCACGCCGCTCGTGACCAGGGTCGCCGCCCCGCGGCGGGAGCTGACCCCGGCCCTGGCCAGGAAGCGCGTCACCTGCTCGTCGGCCACCGAGCTATTGCTCGGCAAGGTTGGTCGCACCTTGGGCCCCGTCCGCCTCCGGCCCGGGTGGCGCGGGCAGCTGCTCCAGCGACTCCAGACCCATCACCTGCAGGAACCGCATGGTGGTCCCGTAGAGGCGGGGCTGGCCGGGGCTGTCCCCCCTGCCCACCTCGGCGACCAGGTCGCGGAGCTCGAGGTTGGAGATGACCCCGTCCGAGTTGACCCCTCTGATCTCCTCGATCCGGGAACGGGTCACCGGCTGCTGGTAGGCGACGATGGCGAGGGTCTCGTAGGCGGCCGGCGACAGGCGGCCGGTGACCTCGGGCCGCAGCGCCCGCCGCACGTAGGAGGCGAGCTCGGGCCGGGTCGCCAGGTTGACCAGGTCCTGGTGCCGCTGCAGCATCACGGCGCGGCCGGCGAGCGCCTCGCGAAGCTCGTCCAGCCCCCGCTCGACCGCGGCCCGGTCGGAGTCGGTGGCCCGCTGCAGCTCGCGCACCTGGAGCGGGCGGTTGGAGCTGAAGAGGATCGCCTCCAGCGCCATGCACAGGGACTCGGGTCCGCTCATGCCGCCCTCTCCTCGACCCAGATCTCGCCGTAGCGGGTCGGCTGGTGGACGATGACCCGGTTGCGGCGGAGCAGCTCCAGGAAGGCGACGAAGGTGACCACCGCCTCGAGCCGGTCCTCGGAGTCGAGGATGACCTCGGCCAGATCGAACCGGCCACGGTTGAGGCGGTCCTCGAGCACGTGGAGCTTCTCCTCCATGGTCCAGGAGCGGCCGACGTAGACCAGGGGCCGTGGCGGCAGCCGCTGGAGCAGGCTCTGGAAGGCGATGACCAGGGCGTCCATCTGGAGCGCCTCCTCCTGGCCCTCGACCGCGATCTCGCGGGCCGGCGCCGGGTAGCACTCCTGGTCCTCGTCGCGGCGCGCCATCAGCGCCTCCGCCACCTCCTTGTACTGCCGGTACTCCTGAAGGCGGCGCCGGACGTCCTCCTCCCAGCCCAGCAGCTCGGCCTCCTCGGGTTCGGGCTCCTCACCGGGCAGGAGCCGGATCGACTTGAGCAGCAGGAGCCGGGAGGCGAGCCAGAGGAACTCGGCCATCTGCATCGGGTCGCGGTGCTCCATCCCCGCCAGCTCGGCCAGGTAGGCGTCGGTCACCGACGAGAGCGAGACCTCGAAGAGGTCCAGCTCCTCCCGCTCGCACAGCGCCAGGAGCAGCTCCATCGGCCCCTCGAAAACCGGCGTGCGCACGTCGATGCGGGGACGCGGGTCGAGCGGGGCGACGGTGGGCGGGGGGGTCGCCGTAGCGTCAGTCATGGCCGTCGTCACCGGCGGATCATGATAGCGGTCGCGGGGCGCCCTCCACCCATCAACCTGTGGCCTCGACCGGTGCCGCACCCCCGCCGGCGGCACCGGCGAGCAGCGCCGCCACGATCATCAGGAGCGGCAGGAGCGGCCCGACCGGGGGCGCCACACGAAGGAGCAGGGCCTCCAGCGCCGCCCCCGCCGTGAGCGCGACCAGGAGCGCCACTCGAAGCCGCACCCCTCCGGCCATGGTGCCGCTGACGACGCCGGTCACCAGGGCGGTCAGCGTGCTGGTCAGGTACGTGGTCGAGATCCCGGTCCCGGCCAGCGCCCTCACCGCGACCGCCTGGGTGCCCAGGCTGATCGCGCAGACGGCGACGAGGACATATTCGAGGAGCATCCGGGGATGCCCGCCGCTCAGGCACCAGCCGGCGGCGACCGCGGCCAGGCCGACGGCCTCGACGGCCAGGCAGGCGCCGGCGCGGCGGCTCCAGCCGGAGGCCGGAGCCGGGCCGGCGCCAACCACCCGGCTCGCCAGGGCGACGCCCGCCAGGTATCCGGCCAGGGCGACCAGGCACCGCACCAGGCCGGCCAGCCCGCCGTGGCCGAGGGCGAGCCCGAGCAGCACCAGGTTGCCGGTCATGACCCCGGTGAAGACCTGGCCCAGGCCCAGGAAGCTGAGCGCGTTCACCGACCCGGCGGCGATCGCCAGCGCCACCAGCAGCCCGTCGCGCAGGACCTCGGAACGCATACCGGACAAGTCTCGGCCACATCGAGGTGACGCGGCCGAGAGGGTGGGGCGTCGGGGCTCAGCTCGCGAGGCGGCCGGCGACGACCTCCTCCCGGCCGGCGCCGCGCTCGCCGCGGTCGTAGTCGGGGAGGTCGATGCTCTGGGCCTTGGCGAACTGCCCGGCGATGAGGGCGCGCAGGGGCCACCGCGTCATCCAGCGCATCGAGGCGGTGCGGAGACGGATGGTGAGCGCGCTCCCCGGGGCGAACCCGCCGACACCGCCCGGCGGCAGCTCCTGGGCCTGGCGGACGTAGGGCCGCATCACCTCCTCGTAGGCGGCGAAGGCGTGCGCGTGATCGCCGTCGGCGGCGGCCAGCTCCCCGGCGAGGATGTAGGCCCCGACCAGGGCCAGGCTGGTGCCCAGCCCGGTCAGCGGGGTCGGGCAGTAGCCGGCGTCGCCGAGCAGGACGACCCGGCCCGCGCTCCACCGCTCCAGGTGGACCTGGCCGGTCGAGTCGAAGAAGAAGTCCGGCGCGGTGCGCATCGCCTCCAGCAGCCTCGGCACCTCCCACCCGACCCCGGCCATGCGGCGGGCGAGGAGGTCGCGCTGCTGGGCCAGATCGCGGCGGTCGTAGTCGATCGGCTCGGAGCGGAAGTTGAGCGCCGCCTTGATCTCGCCGGGCAGCCGCCCGGGACGGACCGACGCGACCCTGCCGCCGGGGGCGTTGTACATCAGGTACCAGCCGTCCAGCTCGAGCTCGGCGGGGATGGTGAAGATGGCGCCGTAGAGGCCGAGCGAGCGGATGCAGGTCGACTCCGGGCCGAAGGCCAGCCCGCGGACCACCGAGTGCAGCCCGTCGGCGCCGACAACCAGCCCGAAGCGCCTCGGCGCCGACCGCTCGAAGCTGACGGTGACCCCGGCCCGATCCTGCTCGAGACCGGTCACCGTGTCGTCGAAGAGGTACTCCACCCCGGGGACCGTCGCCTGGTAGAGGACCTCGGCCAGATCCCCGCGGAGCAGCTCGATCTCGGAGATGATCCCCTCGCCGCCGAAGAGCTCGGCCGGCATCCGCGCCCGGACCCGCCCCCGCCCATCGATGATGGCCATGCCGCGCTGCTCGACGCTCACCGCCCGCATCCGCTCCATCAGACCCATGCGCTCGACGACGGTGCGGCCGGCACCACGCAGGTCGACGGTCTGACCGCCCGGCCGGGGCGACGAAGCCCGCTCGACGACGGTCGGTTTGAAGCCTCTCCGGCGCAGCCAGTAGGCGAGTGCGGGTCCGGCGACGCCGGCGCCCGAGATGAGCACGTCTTGGTTCTGCACACGCGGTAGCGTACAACGTACATACACTCGCGTCAAACAGGTTGAAAACCGCGAGACCGCACTAGTACATTGGAATTGGGCCGAGTGGAATTCGAGCACTCCGTCGTTCTCGGTTCGGCTACGCTTGGACACATCAGCGTACTAGTGCGGAAGGAGGCCGGATGACGGGATCGGAACCGCCGCCCTACGCTCGGATCGCGGCCGAGCTCCGGGCACGCATCGGGAGCGGCGAGCTGTCGCCCGGAGATCGCGTTCCCTCGACCCGGGAGATCACGCGGCGCTGGGGGGTGGCCATGGCCACGGCGACCAAGGTGCTGGTCACGCTGCGCCAGGAGGGCCTGGTCCGGGCCACGCCGGGCGCCGGCACGGTCGTCGCCGAGCGCGCCCCCCTACCGGGACTGCGCACGGAACCGGGCACGCGCGCCTCGCGCCGGCGCCCGGGCGCGGAGCCGGCGCTGGAGCTCGAGCACATCGTCTCCGCCGCGGTGGCGATCGCCGACGCCGAGGGCCTGGCCTCGCTCTCCATGCGCCGCGTCGCATCCGACACCGGCGTGGCGACCATGTCCCTCTACCGGCACGTCGCCGACAAGGACGACCTCCTGCTCCGGATGATGGACGCCGTCTTCGGGCAGGCGGCCCTCGGCGTCGATCCCGCCGCCGGCTGGAGGGCACGCGTGGAGCGCGCGGTCGGCGCTCTGTGGACGGTCTTCCGCCGCCACCCCTGGCTGCCGGCGGTGATGTCGGTGACGCGGCCCCAGCTGATCGTCACCGGAATGGCCTACACCGAGGCCGTGCTCGCCGCCTTCGACGAGGCCGGGCTCGACCCGTCCACCAGCCTCACCTGCCACATCACGCTCTTCAACTACGTGCGCGGCGTGGCCGTCAACCTCGAGATGGAGGCCGAGGCCGAGGCGTCAAGCGGGATGGACAACGAGGAGTGGATGACGACCCAGGAGCCGGCCTTCCGCAGCGCCATCGCCCAGGGCCAGTTCCCGGCCTTCGAGAGGGTGGTCGCGGCCCGGTACGACTTCGACCTGGACACGATCTTCGAGTTCGGGGTCCAGCGCCTGCTCGACGGGATCGCCGTCCTGGCCGACGGCGCCCGGCCGGGGCCGGGCTGAGGTCAGCGGCCGGCCTGCTCCATCAGCTCCCGGGCTCGGGCCAGCGCCTTCTCCGTCACCGGCCCGCTCATCATCCGGGCCAGCTCGGCGGCGCGCTCGTCCAGCGTGGTCAGCTCGCGGACCCTCACCACCCGCCTGCCGTCGGCGCCCATCGCCTTCTCCACCACGAGGTGGTGATCGGCGAAGCAGGCGATCTGGGCCAGGTGGGTGACGACGAGAACCTGGTGCGAATCGCCCAGCGTCTTGAGCCGGCGCCCGACCTCGAAGGCGGTCTCGCCGCCGATGCCGGTGTCGACCTCGTCGAAGACCAGGGTCGGCGTGTGGTTGCTCCGAGCCGCCACCGTCTCGATCGCCAGCATCACCCGTGAGAGCTCGCCCCCGGAGGCGACCCTGGCCAGGGCCGCGCAGGGCTCGCCGGGGTTGGCCGAGAAGCACATCTCGATCTCCTCAGCCCCGTTGGCGGCGATCTCCAGCCGCGGCAGCAGCCCGACCTCGAACCGGGCCTCCTCGAGGCGCAGGCCGCGCAGCTCCGAGGACACCGCCCGGCCCAGGTCGGTGGCGCCCTTGCGCCGCAGCCGGGTCAGCGCCGCGGCCGCCCGCTCCAGCCCGCGACGGGCCTCTTCGACCGCCCGCTCGGCGCCCTCCAGACCGGCGCTGACGTCCTCGGCCTCGCCCAGCTGGATCTCCAGCTTGTGGCGCTCCTCGAGGACCGACTCCAGAGACCCGCCGTACTTCCGCTGCAGCTGCTCGAGGGTCGCCAGCCGGCTCTCGATCCGCTCCAGGCGCTCGGGGTCGGAGTCGATCAGCTCGGCGTAGCGGCGAAGGTCGGCGGCGGCCTCGACGGCCTCCTCCTCCAGCGCCTCGAGGCGGGCGGCGAGCTCCTCCAGCCGCGCGTCCAGCCCGGCCGCCTGCCGGACCGAGCCGGCGGCGGCGGCGATGCCGTCGTCCCGGAGCCCGCTCAGGGCGGCCTCCGACAGCTCCGAGAGGCGGGCGGCGTGGCGCACCGCCGAGCGCTCCTGGCGCAGGCTCTCGTCCTCCCCCGGCTGGGGGTCGGCGGCGCAGATCTCCTCCAGCTGCCAGCGAAGGTAGGCGGTCTCGCGATCGCCCCGCGCCTGCAGGCGCCGCAGACCCTGGAGCCGCTCCTCGGCGGCCGTCCAGCCCGCGTGGGCCTCGGCCACCCGACGCTGAACGTCGACGGCTCCGGCGTGCCGGTCGAGCAGGGCGGCCTGCGTCACCGGGTCGAGCAGCGTGTGCTGGTCATGCTGGCCGTGGATGCTGACCCGCCGCCGGGCCTCCTCGGCCAGCTCCCTGACCCCGACCATGGCGCCGTCCAGCCGGGCGACGCTGCGGCGGCCGATCTCCCGGCCCAGGACGCGCTCCCCGTCGGAGGTGTCGAAGCTGGCCTCGGCCAGCGCCCGCCGCCCGCCGCGGCGGACCTGGTCGACACTTCCCGCCGCGCCCAGCGCCAGACCCAGGGCATCGACGATCAGGGTCTTGCCGCTGCCGGTCTCACCGGTGAGCAGATTGAGCCCCGGTCCGAAACGGACCTCGGCCTCGTCGACCAGGACCAGGTCGCGGACGCGCAGGCTGCGAAGGAGCCCGCCGGTCGAGGGCTCGCCGTCTGGGCATCCCTGCCAGGCTTGTTCGATAGCAACCGCCATGGTGCGGCATTGTAACGAACAGACGTACGGTCCGCAACCGCCTCAGCCGCGGCGAACGGTGGGAACCAGAGGCAGACCCCAGCCCAGCTTCTCCCTCAGCAGCGAATAGAAGCGCTCGCGCGGGCTGAACCGGACCAGGCACAGGGGCTGATCATGGCTCGCGACCCGCACCCGGTCGCCCTCCTGCAGGCTACGCATCCGGCGGCCGTCGACGCTGAGCTGTCCCACGGCGCGGGTGATCTCGACCGTCAGCGCCTGCTTGGGCGGGAAGACGATCGGCCGCATGGTCAGGGCGAAGGGGAGCATCGGCACCAGCACCAGGCCGCTCACGCGAGGGTCGAGGATGGGCCCGCCGGCGGCGAGCGCGTACGACGTCGACCCGGTCGAGGTGGCCGCGATCACGCCGTCGGCGTCGAAGACCCCCACCTCCTGGCTGTCGACCAGCACCCGCAGGCGCAGGAGCTGGCCGCTGGTGGCGCGCTCGACCACGGCCTCGTTGAGCCCGACCGCCTTGACCAGCCGGCGATCCTCACGGACGACCTCGATGTCGAGCAGGGTCCGCTCGTCCAGCCAGTGCTCGTCGGCCAGAAAGCGCTCCAGACCGCTGGCCAGCTCGTCCGCCTCCAGCTCGGTCAGGAAGCCGAGCCGTCCCAGGTTCACCCCGAGCAGCGGGATCCCGCGCGGCGCCGCCAGCCGTGCTCCATGGAGCAGGGTGCCGTCGCCGCCCAGCGTGAGCAGCAGCCGGGTCCGGGAGAGATCGCGGCCGTCGCGACTGGTGTAGGGCGCGTCGCGGACGACCTCCCAGGTCTGCAGACCCGCCGCCTCCAGGATGCGGTGGGCCTCGTTCAGGCAGGAGATGTCGGCGGCCACCTGCCGGTGGCGGAGGATCCCGACCATGTCCCGGTTCCCGCTCATCCCGCCTCCCCCACGCGTCGCGGCAGCAGGTGGAGCAGGTGTTCCTGGTTGCCCGCCGGTCCCTTCAGCGCCGCCAGCACCCTGCCCGCGACCTCGATCCCGGCCTCGTCGCAGAAGCCTTGAAAGGCCTCGAGCGCCTCGGCCACGGCGTTCTCGTCCCTGACCACGCCGCCCCTCTCCACCCGCCCCCGCGGAACCTGGAACTGGGGCTTGAAGAGGACCACGAACTCCGCCCCGGGAGCGGCCCGCCGGAGGGCGGGCATGACCGCCTCCAGGCCGATGAAGGAGACGTCGACGGTGATCAGGCCGACCGGCTCGGGCAGCGATTCCAGGAGGCGGGCGTTGACGCCCTCCATGAGCACCACCCGGTCATCCTGGCGCAGACGCCAGTGCAGCTGGCCGCGGCCGACGTCGATCGCGTAGACGCGAAGGGCGCCGCGCTGCAGGAGCACGTCGGTGAAGCCGCCGGTGGAGGCGCCGACGTCGGCGCAGGTCCGGCCCTCGACGGCGACGTCGAACTCGTCCAGGGCGCCAGCCAGCTTCTCCCCGCCCCGGCTGACGTAGCGGGCCGGGGTGATCAGCTCCAGCGCCTGGTCCTCACGCACCGGCTGCGAGGGTACCCGAACCCGCTCCCCGGCGACCCTGACCTCGCCGGCCATGATCAGCACCCGGGCACGCTCCACCGACTCCACGAGGCCCTGTTCCTGGAGGGCGATGTCCAGCCGCCGGGATCGGGGCCGAGACCCGGGCATGTCAGATCGGGAGCAGGCCGACGCCGATCCCCAGGACGGCGCCCACCAGGACCTCGATCGGCGTGTGGCCGAGCAGCTCGCGGAGGTGTCCCTCGCTCACGCCGCGGTGGCCGAAGACGTCCTCGATCAGGCGGTTCAGCACCTCTGCCTGCCGGCCCGCGGCGCGGCGTACGCCCTGCGCGTCATACATGACCACGAAGGAGAAGATCAGGGCCACGGCGAAGGTCGATGAGGCGAGCCCGTCGAGCCGTCCGACCGAGGTGGTGAGGGCCATGACCAGGGCCGAGTGGGAGCTGGGCATGCCACCGGTGTCGGCCAGCGTCCGCAGGTTCAGCCGGCGCTGCTCGAAGGAGCGGAGGACCACCTTCAGGGTCTGGGCGATGGCCCAGGCGAGGACGGCCGGGAGGATGTATCTCACGGGCGGTCCGGGGTGATCCGCTCCTGGAGCAGCCGGGCCTCCTCGCCCAGACGCTCCAGACGCCGCTCCGCCTCACGCAGCAGGCGGGACGCCCGCTCGTGGTCGGAGACCAGCCGGTCCAGGGGCGCGGACTGGTCGCCGAGACCGGACAGAGCCTGCTCCAGACCGGTCAGCAGCGCGTCCACCGACGGCTCGACGTCGGCCACCTCAGGCGGTCTCCGCGACACGGCCGAGGATGCCATTGACGAAGCGCCCCGACTCATCGCTGGCGAACGTCTGGGCGAGCAGGATCGACTCGTTGATGGCGGCCTTGACGGGCACGTTGCGAGCGATGCTGATCTCGTAGATGGCGATCCGCAGCACGATCCGGTCGACCTTGCCCATCTGCCCCAGGCTCCAGCTCTTGGAGTACCCCTGGATGGTCGCGTCGAGCTGCTCCGCGTTCTCCCGCACGCCGCCGATCAGCTCCGCCGCGAAGGTGCGCGTGGCGGGGCTCACGCCCGCCTCCTTGGCGTGGTAGGCGAGCACCGCCTCGGGCGTCTCCTCGGAGCCGCTCTCCAGCTCGAAGAGAACCTTCAAGGCAAGCTCACGGGCCTGGTGGCGCGGCCCACCGGCGCGCATATGCCTACTCGACGAAGGCGATGCTGGAGACGAAGACGTCGACACCTCCGACCTCCAGGCCGAGCATGCGCTCCACCGCCTCGATCACGTTCTGCTGCACGCGCTCGGCGACGCCACGGAGATGGCTCTGGCCAGACTGCACGGTGACGAAGACGCGGAGATAGATCCGGCGCTGGGGGTCGATCGAGACCCGGACGCCCCGATGGGCGGCGCCGCGCTTGATCCAGTCGCCGACCTGACGTGCGCTGGCCTCGTCGAGGCCGGCGACACCGTCGATCTCCCCCGCCGCCATCGCCGCGATGCTGGCAATGACCTCGTTGGCGACCCGAACCTGACCGAGAGACGCGCCCTGGGTAGCCTCCATCGCCTGGCAATCTTACCGGAGCGGGTCAGGCCCGCTCCAGGTATGCCCCGGTGCGAGTGTCGACGCGGATCCGGTCGCCCTGGTTGACGAAGAGCGGGACCAGGACCGTGGCGCCGGTCTCCAGCGTCGCCGGCTTGGTGGCGCCGGAGACGGTGTCGCCCTTGTGCCCGGGCTCGGTCTCGGTGATCTGAAGCTCCACCGTGATCGGGAGCTCGACGCCGATGACGGACTCCTCGTAGCGGAGCAGGTGGACCGGGTTGCCCTCCTTCAGGTAGGGGAGGACGTCCTCGATCTGGGCGGCGTTGAGCGCGATCTGCTCGTAGCTGCTGCTGTCCATGAAGTGGTGCAGGTCGCTGTCCGCGTAGAGGTAGGTCGCCTCGGCCTTCTCGATCCGGGCCACCTTGTACTTGTCCCCGCTGCGGAAGCTCTGCTCGAAGATGGCGCCGGCGCGCACGTCCTTGAGCTTGGCCTTGATGACGGCGCTCCCCCGGGCGAGCTTGATGTGCTCGACGTTGAGGATGGTCACCAGCTTGTTTTCGTACTCGAACGTGCTTCCGTTCCGAAAGTCATTGGTCTCGATCAATGAGGTACTCCATTGCCAACAGATAGCCCCTGGGGCCGAGCCCGGCGATGATACCGACCGCGGCCGGAGCGGTGAGACTTTGGTGGCGGAAGGCCTCCTGGCGAGCATGGATGTTGGAGAGGTGGACCTCGACCACGGGCGTGTCCAGCGCCCGTAGACAATCGTAGAGCGCGTAGGACGAATGCGACAAGGCACCAGCGTTGAGCACGACGCCGGCCGCGTCCGGGCCCTCCGCCTGAAGGTAGTCCAGGATCGCACCCTCCGAGTTGGACTGGAAGCAGCGCACCTGGCAGCCCAGCTCCTCCCCCCTGCTGCTCACCATCGCCTCGATCTCGGGCAGCGTGGTCCGGCCGTAGACCTCAGGCTGGCGGCGTCCGAGCAGGTTGAGGTTGGGTCCGTTGACGACCAGGATGCGTCTCATCCCAGGACCTCGGCGACGACACGCTCGACGGTGGCGTCGGGCACCCTCACCCCGACCTGGGCCCGGCCCAGCCGGCGCGGCAGCACCCAGGCCACCCTGCCGCCGCTCGCCTTCTTGTCACGGGTCACCGCCTCCAGCACCGCGCCGATGTCCACTCGAGGCAGCGGACCGGGCAGGCCGTAGGCCTCGAGCAGCCGGTCGGTCACGTCGATCACGTCGCCCTCGCAGAGGCGCTGTGCCACCCCGAGGCGGGCGGCGACGCGCATCCCCTGGGAGATGGCCCGGCCATGGGCGGCGGCGAAGCCGGACGCGGCCTCGATGGCGTGGCCGACGGTGTGGCCGTAGTTGAGCACCGCCCTCGCCCCGGACTCGCGCTCGTCCGCGCCGACCACCTCGGCCTTGAGCTCGCAGCAGCGGGCGACGACCGGCTCCAGCGCCTCCAGGTCGAGGCCGGTCAGGGCCCGGGTCTGGTCCTCCAGGGTCCTGGCCAGCTCCTCGTCCAGCGAGAGGCCGTACTTGCAGACCTCGCCGAAACCCGACGTCACCTCGTCCCTGGGCAGCGTCTGCAGCGTGGCCAGGTCGGCGATCACCGCCGCCGGCTGCCAGAAGGCGCCGATCGAGTTCTTGCTCAGGGGCGAGTTGATCGCGGTCTTGCCGCCGACGCTGGAATCGACCATGGCGAGGAGGGTGGTCGGCAGCTGCAGGTGGCGGACGCCCCGCATCCAGACCGCGGCGGCGAACCCGGCGAGATCGCCGATCACGCCTCCGCCGAGGGCGATGACCAGGCCCCGGCGGTCGATCCGCTGGGCCTCCAGGAAGGCGAGCGAACGCTCCAGCCCAGCCATGCCCTTGGTCGCCTCGCCGGGCTCCACCTGCAGCACCGGGCAGGGATGGCCGGCGCCGGTCAGGCACTGCACCACCGGCTCCGCCCAGTGGCGGGCGATGTCCGAGGAGGTGATCAGGGCGATGCCGGTCGGGGCCAGGCGGCGAATCACCGCCGGCAGCTCCTGCATCGCACCCCTGCCGATGAGGACGTCGTAGCTCCGGTCGGGGAGCGGGACCGTCACCCGAGCCACAGGTGCAGCACCTCCTCGGCGACCACGCCGGGGTCCCGCGTCGCGTCGATGCGGTGGTCGGCCTCGCCGTAGCGGGCCAGCCGCGAATCGAAGAGCCGGCGGAGCTCCTCCTCGGAGCGGCCCTGCAGCAGCGGGCGCGTGGGCACGTCGCAGCGCTCGAGCACCGTCTCCAGCGGAGCCTCCAGCCAGACGCTGGTGGCGCGCGCCCGGATCACGGTCCAGTTGTTCTCGGCGAGCGGCGCGCCGCCGCCCAGGGAGACGACATGCCCAGCGGTGAGGGCGGTGCTCAGCAGCTCGGTCTCGATCGCCCGGAACGCGTCCTCGCCGCGGGCGCGGAAGAGCGCCGTGATCGGCATCCCCTCCCGCTCCTCGATCAGGTCGTCAAGGTCGACGTGCGTGGCGCCGGCCGCGTCGGCGACCAGCCGTCCGACGGTCGACTTGCCAGAGCCCATGAAGCCGATCAGGGCCAGGGGCCGACGCTCGCTCATGGCACCACAGCATGAGCGTTCCGGTGATCCGCGCGCGCCCTGGCGGGCCGGGCTCGGCTACTGCTGGGGCCAGTCGCCCTGGCCCGGGGGCGGCTCGCCGGGATCCGCCGCATCCATGATCACCGCCGCCGACGTGCCCCCCTCCTTCACCGTGGCGGTGGAGGGCTCCGCCGCCGGCTTCTCCTTGGCGAGCACGAATATCGTCTCGGAGAAGGCCGTGGCCCTGTCGTGCGGTATGTAGTGCAGATCCACGCCACCGCCGTTGATCTTCAACTGGGAATAGCCGAACATCGCGCCGGTCGACGTCTGCACGACACTCACATCATTGATCCGGTCCATGCCGATCACAAGAGCCACGCGGGGCCAGAGGAGGTAATCGAGGATGAACCGCTGGTTGGTGATGATGATCGTCATCGCCTGCCACCGGAACCACTGCCCGATCACCCATACACCGGCGACCCCCAGAAGCAGGCAGGCTATGGCGAGCCGGAAGTCGAGGACGCTCGGGTTGGTCAGGAGGTTGGGCCACCCCAGCGGCATGGCCACATAGACATCCAGATACGTCAGCCATATGGGCGCGGTGACCAGGAAGAGCACCGCGATCACGGCGAGGGCGATCGGGATCCGGCACAGCACCAGCATCATCATCCAGTGGTGCTTGGTCCCGTGCATCGGGCGCTCCTGCGGTAGCAGCCGGGTCAGCCTCGGTCCGGGGACTTCCATCCGAGCGGAATCAGCCATCCTTCACTGAGTGTAATGCGGGGCGGCCGCACTCACCCCCGTCAACAGCCCACTTTGCGTGACGGCGCCGTGGAGCGACATGCCGAAGGCGCCCGACCTCCATCCCGGGACCTCCGGCGAGCCCGATGTGGGCCGTACGGATCAGCGCGAGATCCCCTCCAGCACCAGCCAGGCCAGGGCGCCGACGCACATGAAGGGGCCGTAGGCGATGGTGTCGCGGCGGCCGCGGCGGCGCAGGACCAGAAGCACGGCCGCCGCCAGACCGGCCAGGATCATGCCCGCCAGCAGCGCCGGAGCGGTGTAGGTGACGCCGAGCAGGAGGCCGATGACCGCGGCCAGCTTGACGTCGCCCATACCCATCGCCTCGGCTCGGAAGGCGAGGGCGCCGAGCCCGGCGATGATGAGGAAGGCGAGCCCGGCAACCACCCCGGCGATCAGGGCCGAGCGCCAGCCCAGGCCGGGGGTGAAGGGGCTGAGCGCGACCGCCGCCACCGCGGCCGGCAGCAGGACCAGGTTCAGGATCAGCCGGTGCTCGGCGTCGAAGAACAGGACCTGGACCAGCACCGCCGCCCAGAGGCTCCGGATCAGCAGCAGGGGCTCCGCCCCCAGGCGCCAGCCGAGCAGCGCGAAGACGAGCCCGGCCACGATCACCGGCCCCCACCGGCAGACGGGGCCTGAGCCGGGAGTCAGGCTCTCGATCCGCGCCAGCCGGCGGTTGATCATCTGAACGGCGATGCCGACGCCGATCCCGACCATGGCCCAGACCGCGGTCACCACCGGCGCCGGCGGCATCGACACGTCAGCCCCCCTGGAGGGCCTTGCGCATCACTCCCAGCGGAGGTGTCATCCCCGTCCATGCCTCGAAGGCGGCGGCGCCCTGGGCGAGCAGCACGCCCCAGCCGTCGGCGCAGCGAAGGCCGAGCTGGCGGGCGCGCCGGATCAGGGGCGTGCCGGTGTCCGTGTAGACGAGGTCGATGACCGCCCCGCGCCGGGGCAGGCAGCTGGGCCGCATCGCCATCTCCCCGCGCCGGCCCAGCGGCGTGGTGTTGATGATGAGGTCGGCCCGCCGGGCCTGCGCCTGCCAGACCGGGTCGTCCCAGTTGTAGACCTGGCCGGGAAGGCCGGCCCCCGCCTCCGGGCGCCGCGCGACGAAGACCGGGTGGGAGCCGCGCAGCGCGACCGCGGCCGCCCGGGCGGAGCCGCCCACGCCGAGCACCACGACCTCGGCCCCGAGCGGCTCGACACCGACCTCGGCCAGCGCCTGGCGAACGCCCTCCACGTCGGTGTTGGATCCGATCAGCTCGTCGTCGACGTGGCGGATGGTGTTGACGGCGCCCGCCGCCTCGGCATCGCCCTCGAGCCGGTCGAGCAGGCGCATCACCGCCAGCTTGTGGGGGATGGTCACGTTGGCCCCGGCGCTCTCCGGGCGCCGTAGCGTCGCCACCGCGTCCGCCAGGCCCTGGGGAGGGACGTCGAGCAGCTCATAGGTCCAGTCCAGGCCGACCTCGGCGAAGGCCGCCATCTGCATCGCCGGGCTGGCCGAGTAGGAGATGCCGTGGCCCAGGAGCACCACCCGCCGAGCCGACATCGTCCTCTCCGCCTCCGGTGTACCCATCGTCTGCACTGGTCGCTCCCTCCTACTGGCCGGACAGACCGTACTGCTGCTGCTGCTGAAGGAACTGCTGGTAGGTCACGGCGTAGTGGACGGCGCCCTTGGGGTCGGTGAAGAAGTACATGTAGTCGGTCTTGGTCGGGTTGATGCAACCCTGGATGGAGGCGATGCCCGGGTTCGAGATCGGACCCGGAGGCAGGCCGGGAAACTTCCTGGTGTTGTAGGGAGAATTCACCTGCAGGTCCTCCTGTGTAGGCGTGCCGCTCCATTTCCCGACGGCGTAGAGCACGGTCGCGTCCGAGCCCAGCGGGATCCCCGCCTGCAGCCGGTTGTAGAACACGTCGCAGACCAGCGGCCGGTCCTTGTCGGTGTTCACCTCGCGCTCCACGATCGAGGCCAGGGTGACGATGCTGTAGAGGTTCTCCGCCGGCCGCGCCGACGTCGCCTTGCCGGCCTCGGCCTGCATGGCCGGCGTGACCAGCTGGCCGAAGCGCTGAAGCTGGCGCGCGATCAGCTCCTTGGGCGTGGAATCGGGCAGCAGCGCGTAGGTGTCCCCATAGAGGAAGCCCTCGAGGTTCTGGGGCGCGGTCGACGGCCACCCCTTGAGGAAGGTCTCGTCGTAGGCGCCCGGATCGCCGGCGGCGGCCAGGTACTCGGCCGCCGTGCCCACGTGCTGGGCCTGGGCCTGGCTCGCCATCAGCTTCATCGGGTAGCCCTCGGTCAGCCGCACCGTCACCTCGACCTGCGGCCCGCCGGTGAGGGCGCTGACGATCTGCGCCATGCTCATCGTCCGGGCCAGGGCGAAGGTGCCCGCCTCGAGGCGCGCCTCCGCGCCGCGATAGTGGAAGTAGTAGAGGAAGACGCGCTGGCTTCGGATCAGGTCCTTCTCGGCCAGCGTCTGGGCCAGCTGATCCGGCCCCTCGCCGGAGGCCACGGTCAGCAGCACCGCCTTGCCGCTCCCGCCGACCGGGGTCGAGATCTGCCAGTTGACCCAGCTGTAGCCACGATCGACGCCGAAGCCGATCAGCACCAGGAGGATGAGCAGGACCGCCAGTCCGCGGCCGCCTCTCCTCTTGCGCCGCCCCGAGGACGGCCGCCGGCGCGGCGTGGTCTGGACGGGTACCTTCAACTGTCCTGGCCCAGGAGCTGGATCACCAGGTCGAGCTCGCCCCCGGCCAGCGCCTCGAGGTTCCCGTCGCGCTCCCGCAGCACGAGCACGAGATCCTCGTCGTCGACCGACTCGACGAGATAGCAGGTCTGGCCGTCGACCTCGACGGCGTCATGGACGAGGAACGAGTGGGGCTGTCCCCCCTCGTCGATCAGCTCGATCTCGCTCGGCTCGTCATCCACGGTTCCTCTTCCGGTCAAGGTGCGTCCTCAGGATCAGACTCGCAGCCACCTCGTCGGAGCGCTCGCGGCGCTGCCGGCGGCGCGTGCCCATCTCGATCAGGGCACGCTCGGCGGCGACGCTGGTCAGCCGCTCGTCCACCATGATGACGGGCAGACCCGACCGCTCGCGGAGCTGCCTGCCCAGTTCTCTGGCCGCCGCGGCCTCGGGACCGATCCCACCGTCGAGACGCCGGGGCAGACCCACCACCAGCTCCCTCGCCTCGACCGCCACCGCACGGGCGACGAGGCGGTCGACCAGCGTGCGCGCCGGCTTGGCCGGCTCGAACCCGGCCGGCTGGGCGATGGTGCCGGTCGGATCGGAGAGGGCGAGGCCGACGCGGACGGCACCGGGGTCGATCGCCAGGACGCGAGCCACCGTCAGCCGCTCTGCGTCTCGACCCGGTACTGGAGGTCGATCCGCGAGGAGAGCAAAGGCAGGATCGGCAGCGGGAACGGGTACTGGGTGATCTGGTTGCCACGGATGGGCAGCGTCGAGAGGTAGCTCCTGGTGCCTCCCATCGATCGTCCACGGATGTCGGTGCGGACCGCGGGCAGGTCGACCTCGGGGGCGACATAGCCGCTGGCCGTGCCCTGGAAGGTCAGTGTCGAGCCCGGCGTGCCGCTCTCCTGGTAGGTGATGTGGATCGTGTTGTTGGTCAGGCTCTGACCCTTGGGGACGCTGTCGGCCAGCGCCCGCTCCAGCGCCGAGGTGACGTCCCCGGTCTTGTAGAAGGCAGCCGTGCCCTGCATGTCCATGGTCGCGGTGAAGGTCGAGACCTGGTCGTTGATCTGGTGGTCGGTGTTGAAGCTGGTCTGGACGAACTTGAGCGTCGACGCCATCCTCTCCCCGTCCTGCGACTGCTGCGAGAGCTGAGTCGTCAGCTGCTGCTGCGCCTGCTGGGTGAGCGAGCTCATGGCGTGATCGATGTCGTTCTGCGAGACCACCGTCTTGTTGACGGGATCGGTCCCGCCGGTGGTGGCGCCGGGGTTGGTGACCTGCAGGCAGGAGGCGTAGACGCCGGCGTTGTTGATGATCGTGATCTGACCGGCGTCGACGTTGCCCGAGGTGCCCGGCTGCGATGCCTGGACGTTGGCGCTGGCCGTGTTCCCGCCCCCGCTGCTGGAGGAGGGGACGGTCACCGCGCCCTGCTGGACGAAGACGACACCGCTGGTGGTCATCAGCTCCTGCTGGTCCTGCAGCTGGAGGCCGGAGGGGTCGAGGCGCTGCGGGCAGTTGTTGGTGTACTCGACGCTGCCCGACGCCTGCTTCCCCGGCGTCGTCTGCTGACCGGTGGCGGAGAAGCTGCCGGACACGCTCTTCGAGGCCTGCGCGGTGCGAACCCCGATCGGCCCTCCGCTGGCGGTCGCGGTCGCCTGCACGTGCGCCGAATAGGGCTTGGCCTGGGCGACCAGCGTGACCGTGGCCGACGGTATCAGCAGGATCATCGCGACCAGGCCGACCACGGCCACGGCGGCGACTCCGACGTAGAGCACGATCCGGTCGCGCCGGCTGGGACCGGTCGCCTCGCCGGAGAGGTCGCCGGGGCTGAGCCGGGCCGTCCGAGGGCCGCCGCCGTACCGGTTCGCCGGTGGGACCGCCGGCGACGGCGGCGACGGCGCGAAGGCCGCCGCCTGGTATTCGGGGCCGGCGGGCGGTGGCGGGCCGGTCGGACCGGCGCCCTGGGGCCGGTACAGCGGCTCGGGAAGGTTGAAGGGCACGGTCGGCGCCGGCGGCGGTGGCGGCGGAGCGCCCGGCCGCGGCATCGTGATCGCGGGCGTCATCATCGTCGGCGCCGGCGGCGGGCCGGAGCGGTAGCGCTCGAGGCCCGGGTACGCCTCCAGCCCGCTCTCCCTGGCCATCTCCTGGATCGCCGCGTCGGGCGAGATCAGGGCCACCCGCTTGCCCATGCGCTGGGCGTACTGGTGGAGCAGCTGGAGATTGAATCGGCTGGAGCCGACCTTCGAGCCGCGGGCCAGGACCAGGGGCACGTCGACACCACTGACACCGCGGAGGCGGTCGATGAGATCCGGGACCTCGTCCTCGGCGGCAACGTAGACCGGTTCGTCGATCACGGTCGCGAACCCTGCCCCATCATCGCTACTCCCGATTCCCGGACGATCGCCGTGTTCGTCTTCGATCCGTCATTCGTATTTCGCCGTGAATCCCTGCATAGGGAATCGTATTCGGCCCGCGTGAGGTTACGCCGAAATCCGGCGCGGCCTATCTGCGGGCACCCTTCAGCTGCGAGAGCACGCCCTGCATCACGTGGTCGACGGCGTCTCCCTGCTCCTGGCCACCGAGGGCGTGGTTGCCGAGCGCCATCGGCGCCACGTCCTGCGGGGAATGCAGCTGCCCGGTGATGTCGGTCAGGCCGCCGACATCGTCGGGCATGAGCTGGCGCACATAGGGCTGCCGGGTGAAGGGCAGGCCCTCCGCCCACTCGCCGGCCTTCATCTCGGCCATCAGCTCCGGAAGCATGCTGCCGCCGCCGCAGACGTAGACCGTCGCCGGCAGCGACTCCCCCCTGGCCATCTCGCGGAGACAGAGGGCGAGTCCCTGGAGGAGCACGTCGACGTCGATCGCCACCGCCGAGGAGACCTGGGCCTCCATCTGCGGGGAGAGCAGCCCCTCGGAGTGGCGCAGCTTGCGCGCCTCGGCCTCGTCCATGGAGACGCCCATGGCCGCGGCCAGCCGCCGGGTCACCGCCCGGCCGCCGAGGTTGAAGAGGCGGGTGCCCTCGATGCCGCCGCCGCGGAGCAGGGCGACCTCGGTCGAGCCGCCGCCGATGTCGACGTAGATCGCCCCCTGCTCCCACTGGTCCTCGCCGGCACAGGCTCGGGCCAGCGCGTAGGACTCGGAGACGGCGGAGAGGAGCTCCAGGTCGAGCTCGCGCAGCAGCGACTCCAGCTGCTCCACCTGATGCCGGGGGGCGAAGGTGTTGAAGACGGTGACCTCGAGGTTGCGCCCCCGGAACCCGATCGGGCTGATCACCGGATAGCCGTCCATCTTCACCGAGGTGACGGAGGAGTGGATCAGCTGCGCCTCGAGGTCGCCGTAGGCGCGCTCCAGGTCGAGCAGCTGTTGGGCCTCTCGCAGCGCGCGCTTCTGGACCAGCTGCAGGAGGCTGCGCAGCTCCTGCTCCCTGACCTTGACGTCGGGGCGCTCGCGTGGATAGGAGACGGCGGAGGCGAAGCCCTTGATCAGCTCGCCGCCGATCCCGACCACGGTCTGCCCGGGCACCACGCCGGCCATGTCCTCGGCCGACTCCAGGGCGCGGTTGCAGGCGTCGATGACGGCGTCGGTGTTGGCGATGGCGCCCGCGCTCATCGCCCCCTCCTTGTGCCGCTCACGGCCGACCCCGAGGATCACGCCCTCGGTGCCTTCGCGGCGCACGGTCAGGACCTTGATCACCTCGGTGCCGATGTCGAGGGCGCTGAAGTGCCGGAAGTAATCCTCCCGGCGGCGCAGGATCTGGAAGCGAGGGCTCATCTGAGGGCGGCCTCCACCTCTCGGAAGGCGTCGGGCAGGGGCCGGTCGAGCTTGCCCTGCGCCAGCTCCGGGCGGCCTCCGCCGCGGCCCATGAGCTGGACCAGGCGCCTGGCATCGTAGTCCTGGGCCAGGTTGCGGGAGACCTTGATCACGAAGTTGGCGTCGTTGGCGACGCCGACCACGCCGGAGCCGCCGATCGCCTCCAGGTAGCGCTCGGCGTAGCCGCGGAGGTCCTCGATGCCCTCGGCGTCGACCCGCTCCAGGACCAGCGGCACCCGGGCCTGGCGCTGGGCCGGACCGGATCCGTCGGCGCCCCCGATCCGGGCGTCGCGAAGCTCCTGGCGCAGCTTCGCGGCCTGGCGCTCGGCCTGCCGGACCTCGCCGCGCAGGGCGTCGACGCGCTCGGGAAGCTGGTCGGGGCGGACGCCGAGCGTCTGGGCGAGCCGCGTGGCGTCGGCCAGGCGCCGGGCGATCAGGTCCTCGGCGGCGAGGCCGGCGGCCACGTCGAGACGCCGCAGACCCTGGCCGATGCTCCCCTCGGAGAGCACGACGAAGGGCCCGACGTCGGCGCTGGTCGGGGAGTGGGTGCCGCCACAGAATTCGCAGCTCCAACCGCCGAAGCAGACGACTCGCACCTCATCACCGTACTTCTCATCGAAGAGGTGCGTAGCGCCGGTGGCTATCGCCTGCTCATAGGGCAGGACCCTGACCGTCAGCGGGAGGGCGGCGCGGACCTGCTCGTTGACCCGGCGCGACAGCGTGTCGAGCTCCGCCTGGGTCAGCGCCCGGTCGAGCGGGAAGTCGAAGGTGGTGTGGTCGGGCCCGACCCACGACCCGCGCTGCAGGCCGCCCTGGCCGAGGATCTCCTCCAGGGCCTTGTTGAGCAGGTGGGTCGCGCTGTGGTGACGCATGATCTGGCGCCGGCGCGAGGCGTCGACCGACGCCCGCACCTGCTGGCCGACGGCGACGCGGCCGATCCGAACCCGGCCGAGGTGGGCGATGACCCCCTGGTACGGGCGCCGCGTGTCCTCGACGTCGATCTCGCCGTCGGGGCCGTGGATGACGCCGGTGTCGCCGATCTGACCGCCGGACTCGGCGTAGAAGGGCGTCTGGTCGAGGTAGACCTCGACCTCGTCCCCCTCCTCCGCCTCACGGACCTCGGCCCCGGCCCGCCGGATCTGGATCAGGTGGGCGTCGCCCTCCAGCTGCTGGTAGCCGAGGAACTCGGAGGCGGGCAGCGCGGCCAGATCGGCCCAGGCGCTGACGATGGTCTTGCGGGATCGCTCCCGCTGCGCCGCCATCGCCGCCTCGAAGCCCGGCTGGTCGACGTGGAGCCCGCGCTCCTCGGCCATCTCGCGGGTGAGCTCGAGCGGGATGCCGAAGGTGTCGTGGAGCGTGAACGCCTCCTCTCCGGGGATGACCTCGGAGTGGCGGGCGGCGGTCTTCTCGAAGAGCTCCAGTCCGCGCTCCAGCGTGCGGCCGAAGGCCTGGCTCTCGCGCTCGACGGCGGCCATCACGTCGGCCTGGCGCCGGGCCAGCAGCGGGTACTGGTCGGCCATCACCCCGACCACCGCGGGCACGCCCTCGGCCAGCGGCCGGCTCAGGTTGAGGCGGCGGGCGTGGAGGTCGGCGCGCCGGATCAGTCGGCGGAGGACGTAGCCGCGACCCTCGTTGGCGGGGAGGACCCCCTCGGCGACCAGGAAGGTGGCGGCGCGGAGGTGGTCGGCGATGATCCGCTCCGAGCGCTTGTCCCGCTTCTCCCCGTTCTCCCGGACGAAGGCCAGGATCGGAGCGAAGAGGTCGGTGTCGAAGTTGCTCTCGCCGCCCTGGAGGATCGAGGCGACCCGCTCCAGGCCCATGCCGGTGTCGATCCCGGGCCCGTTGGGGAGTGGCGGCAGGCTGCCGTCCGGCTGCTTGTCGAAGGAGGGGAAGACCAGGTTCCAGAACTCGAGGAAGCGACCGCAGTGGTCCGGCGCGCAGTCCTCCTGGCCGCAGCCGTACTCGCGGCCTCGGTCCCACCACACCTCGGAATCGGGGCCGCAGGGCCCGAGCTCCAGGCCCCACCAGTTGTCATCGTTGTCGTGGATCCAGGCGGCCTTGACGCCGGTCCTCTGGGCCCAGATCTCGCGGGCCTCGGAGTCGGTCGGATGGACGGTGACGCGCAGCCGGTCGACGGGAAGCCCGAGACCCCACTCGGTGTCGGTCACGAACTCCCAGGCCCAGGGGATCGCGCGCTCCTTGAAGTAGCCGCCGGTGGGGGCGAAGTTGCCCAGCATCTCGAAGAAGGTGTGATGGCGGTCGGTCCGCCCCACCTCCTCCAGATCGTCGGTGCGCAGGCATTCCTGGCAGGAGGTGAGCCGCGGCGCCGGCGGCTGGCGGAGGCCCCGGTAGAAGGGCTGCAGCGGCTGCATCCCGGCCGAGTTGAAGAGCGTCGAGGGGTCGTCCCTGGGGACGAGCGGTGCGCTCTCCAGGATCAGGTGCTCGCGCTCCTGGAAGAAGGCCAGGAAGCGGCGCCGGAGCTCGTTCGCGTTCAAGTGGGAAGAGTGTACCCAGGTCGGAGGGCCCGACCGGTCATCCGGATTCCGCCTCCGCCGCGAGCAGCTCGCGCAGCTGCTCCTGGGCGGCCCGCTGCAGGCGCGAGACGTGCATCTGGCTGATGCCCAGGCGCTGGGCGACCTCGGCCTGGGACATCTCGTCGACGAACCTCATGGCCAGGATCT
Source organism: Candidatus Dormiibacterota bacterium (assembly GCA_036272915.1). Taxonomy (GTDB): domain Bacteria; phylum Chloroflexota; class Dormibacteria; order Dormibacterales; family Dormibacteraceae; genus DATAXV01. Next base: position 10,913 of record DATAXV010000164.1, on the reverse strand, counting down.
TCTGCTCGCGCTCGGTCAGGTGGGCCATCGCCCGCTGCAGCACCTGCCGCATCTCGACCCGGTCCAGGTTGTCGTCGTCGCCGCCGACCGTCTCCGCCAGCTGCCTGCCCTCGTCGCCCTCTCGGCCGATCGAGGCGTCGAAGGAGAGGGGGCTGTGGGCGGTGCTGATCTCCATCGACTCGAGGACGTCGTTGCTGTCCACCCCGAGGCGCTCGGCGATCTCGTTCACGCTCGGGTTGCGGCCCAGCTCGGCCCGCATCTGCTCGTTGGCCCGCACCACCTGCTGGTGCAGCTCCTGGAGGCGGCGCGGGAACCGGATCGACCAGCCCTTGTCGCGGAAGTAGCGCTTGATCTCGCCGGCGATCGTCGGCGTGGCGAAGGTCGTGAACTCGTTGCCGAGGCCGGGGTCGAAGCGGTCGATCGCCTTGATCAGGCCGAGGAAGCCGACCTGGGCGATGTCGTCCAGCGGCTCGCCACGGTTCTGGAACTTCCGCGCGAGGAAGTAGACCAGGCTCTCGTAGGCACCAACGAGCTCCTCCTTGATCCGCTGACGCTCCCCCTCGTCGTGGGAGTCGTGGAACCGGCGGTGGAGGTCACGCAGCTGCTCTCGGGTGAGCGCAGGCTCGGTGCTCAATTGATCAGGTATTTCACCAGGCGGAACCGGATCTCTCCGCTGCCGCTGTCGATCTGCTGCTGGAACTCGTCCACGAACAGGCGAATGACGCTGCGCGCGAGCAGTGAGGTCTGGTCTTCGGCCGCGCGTGCCGTCCGCCGCGTCGGAAGCGCGTCCCTCATCCCGGCCGCGTCGCGACCGGTCGGGAGCGCGGTCATGCTCCCCGGCGACATCACCTCGACGTCCATGGCGATGCCGCGGTCGGTCGAGCTGTAGACGATCCGCATGATCGCCGGGTTGGCGCTGCCCCACAGCTCCATCGCCTCCTGGATGGTGCTGTCGCAGGCCTGGGCGACGGCGATCTTGAGATCGTCGATCTCCTCCAGGTCGAAGCCGAGGTGGCCGCCGACCGAGGCCGCCACCATCTTGGCGACGTGGATGAACTCCTCGCTCGCCGGGATCTTCAGCTCGGCGAGCAGGGCTCTTTCAGGCATGTGCTCTAGGTGCCCTCCCCGGTGCCGTTGGTGGCTCCGGAGACCAGCTGCGCTGCGCTCTGGGTGAGCTGCTGGCGACGCACCTTGGCGGCGCTCATGCCCTCCTGGATCGCGCCCTGCACGGCGTCGCGGACGGTGACCGCGGCGCTGGCGGCCCGCTGCCGCAGCTCAGAGTTCTCGGCGGTGAGCTCCGTCGTCCTCGCCTTCAGCGCGTCCAGCTGGCGCCGCCCCTCCTCGGTGCTGAGGTAGCGGGCCAGCAGGTATCCGAGCGCACCGCCGATGACCAGGCCCCAGAAGAAGCGGTTTCCACGTCGATCGGCCATGTGTGAATCCTCCTTGATCAACGCTTCTTGACTACCCCGCGCCAGAAGGCTCGAAACCCGACGGCCACGCCGTGGGCGGCGGCTCGGGCGTCGCGGCCGGCCTCGCCGGCGGCGTCGCCGACGTTGGCGCCGACCCGGCTGGCCCCGCTTCCCGCGGAGCGCAGGGCGAGATTCACGCCGGCGGTCAGATTGTTGACGTTGCCGAGGCTCCCCTGCACCTCGGGGACGATCTCGCGAAGGCTCTCGTCCGCCGTCATCAGCGTCTGCTCGAGAGCGCTCAGGGTGCGGTGGAGCCGGAGCAGGACGGTGCACAGGCAGAGGGCGACCAGGAGCGCGCCCAGTCCGAGGGCGAACCAGAGGAAGTTCAGCATCGAGACACCCCCGTCGGGATATGGGAGGTAGCGGCGCTCACCGGGGCAATCTTAGTGCCCGGGGGGTGAGCCTCTCGGCCAAAGGCTGGAGGAGAAGTGCGAAAAGGACGCCGGGCAGCAGGTTGGCGTCACCGAGCTGCAGCGCGGGGAGGCCGATCAGCGCCCAGACCTGCCCGAGGACGATGCCGACGGCACTGGTGATCAGGATCCGCAGAAAGCGCCGACCCCGCATCGGCCAGACCGCGTAGACGGCGTTGGCGACGGCCAGCGTGAGCAGGGCGGCCAGCACGTAGCCGGGATGGATCAGGTGGAGGAGATCCATTCCGGCCGGCCCGATGAGGGCGTAAAGATCCCGCCGGAACGAGGCAGGTGGGTTGTCCTGAGAAACTCAGGTGGGTCCCCTGCCTGGCGCTTCCCAAGTCCTGCACGGCGACCGCGCGCCGAAACGCTACGGCCGTCAATCTCTCGCAGGCATGTGGTCGGCGGCCCGGACTCCAGGGTCCCTATGTGCTTTTTATTGGGCAACGCGCACATGAGACCTCGCTCCGGGCGGGACGCTTAGATACTACCTCAGCGGCCCGTGCCCGATTCCATCGCCGGGCACGGCGGCCGGCTGAGGGCGCGGCTCACTCTGCTTGCGGGGCAGGATTCCCAGGCCCAGCTCTCGCAGCTGGGCCGGCTCCACCTCCGCCGGCGCCTCCATCAGCAGGTCCAGCATCGACTGGGTCTTGGGGAAGGCGATGACGTCGCGGATGTTGTCGGTGCCGGCCAGCATCATCACGATTCGGTCGAGGCCGGCGGCGATGCCGCCGTGCGGCGGGACGCCGTACTCGAAGGCGCGGAGCAGGTGGCCGAACCGGGCCTGGATCGTCTCGTCGGGGAGCCCGAGGATGCGGAAGACCCGCTCCTGGAGGGCCCGGTCGTAGATCCGGAGGCTGCCGCCACCGAGCTCGTAGCCGTTGCAGATGAAGTCGTAGGCGTGAGCCCTGGCCGCGTAGGGATCGGTGTCGATCAGGGCCAGGTCCTGCTCCATCGGCCGGGTGAAGGGGTGGGTGCCGTAGGTCAGGTTGCCCTGGTCGTCCTCGTTGAAGAGGTTCATCGGGTAGACCCAGAGGAAGCCCCACTCGTCCTCGCGGATCAGCTTGCGGCGCCGACCCAGCTCGAGGCGGATGATGCCCATGACCGTCTCCGCCCGGCGGCGCCGGTCGGCGGCGAGCAGGACCAAGTCGTCCTCGCCGGCGCCGACGGCCCTGCGGATCCCGGCCAGCTCGCCCTCGGCAAGGTGCCGGTCGAGGGGACCGGGCAGCCAGGCGAGGCCCTTGCCACCGGCGCCGCGGGCGATGGTGACCAGCTCGTCGAGCTCGCGACGGGGCATGTCGCGGCCGCCGGGGACGGCCAGGGCCCTGACCACGCCGCCCTCCTCGATGGCCTGACGGAGGACGCGGGCCTCGGTGCCGGCGAGGATCTCGCTGACGTCGGCGATCTCCAGCCCGAAGCGGACGTCGGGCTTGTCCGAGCCGAAGCGGAGACGAGCCTCCTGCTCGCTCATCCGCGGCCAGGGACGAGGCAATTCAGTGCCGAGCACCTCGGACCAGACACGCCCGATCCAGCCCTCGATGATCTCGAACACGTCCTCCTCCTCACAGAAGGACATCTCGAGGTCGAGCTGGGTGAACTCGGGCGCGCGGTCCGCCCGCAAGTCCTCATCCCGGAGACAGCGGGCGATCTGGTAATAGCGCTGCACGCCGGCCACCATCAATAGCTGCTTCAGCTGCTGGGGAGACTGCGGAAGGGCATAGAACTGGCCCGGGTAGAGGCGCGAGGGCACCAGGAAGTCGCGCGCGCCCTCGGGCGTGCTCTTGGTCAGGATCGGGGTCTCGACCTCGATGAACTCGCGCTCGTCGAAGTAGCTGTGGATGATCTTGTTGAGGCGGTGGCGGATGGCGAGGATCTGCTGCATCTTCGGACGCCGCAGGTCGAGGTAGCGGTGGACCAGCCGGGTCTGCTCGTCGGGCTCGGCGTCGAGCGGGAAGGGGAGCGGCTTGGAGGCGCTGAGCACCTCCAGCTCGGTCGCGAAGACCTCGACCTCGCCCGTGGCCAGGTGCTCGTTCTCGGAGCCCTCCGGCCGGCGCTCGACGCGGCCCTTGAGGCGCACGCAGTACTCGGCCCTGAGGTGCTCGGCCGCCTGGTGGGCGGCGGCCTGCTGCTGGGGGTTGAAGACGACCTGGACCGCACCCCAGCGGTCGCGAAGGTCGATGAAGATCAGGCCGCCGTGATCACGGCGACGAGCCACCCAGCCGTAGAGTTCGACGTCCTTGCCCGCGTCGGACGCCCTTAGAGATCCGCAATGGGGAGCCTGGAATCCGCTCATACCGTTCCTCGCACGGGCAGAGTGTACGGTCGAGGGGGTGCCTGGTGGGCCTATGGACCACCTACTCCACACCGTCAAGCCCTGCGGATGGCCCACAACCCTCCATCCTCATATCAACGGTCGGGACGCGCGGTGATGCCGGACCTCCGACGTTGGATTGTGGAGCGGAGCTTTTTCACGTCAACTCACCTCCTACCAACTCGTCATGAGTGGGGCACCGCGACCCCTCGTCAACTCCCATCCGCGACCAACCACCCTTCCGTACTTCGGCCCGCCGAAGCAGCCCCTCGGGCGTGGCTCACTCACCGTGTGGGCTGGCAGCGTCGCCGGCCCGACGGATCGCGAGGCAACCCGGGGTCCAGAAGCGGACAGATCTTCTGGATCAGTGCTCAGGGGTGCCGAGAGCCTCGCCGCTCAACTCGGATCCGACCGTTTCGCGCCAGGACTTGTCCGACGTGAACCAGCGACCCGCCCGAACGCCGACAGCGTAGAAGACGAGCGCGGCGATGGCGGCCGCGATCGAATCCCAGGGGCTGTGCAAAAGCGCTATGCCGCCGCCGTAGGAGCCGAGCCAGCTGAGCGCCATCATCACGCCCAGGTAGGGGATGAGCCATACGCCACCCAGGAACTCGCGCGCCTCGCGCCTGGAACGGGCATGCGACCACCAGTAGACGAGCGTGCCGAGAACAATGATCGCCGGGAATCCGATGCGCGTGTACTCCCAGCCCGACCAGTAGGTGATCAGCCCGGCGATGATGAACGCGACGGGCGCGATCACCGCCATGCCACGGAACCGGCGCCCGGTCACCCCTCGCCCGCGGAGCACGGTCACCGCCACCGCGCCGATCCCGTACTCGATGCCGATCAGCACCGAGAGCACGGCGACCATCGACTGCCAGCTGTGCAGCAGGATCATCGAGAGGCAGGAGAGTCCGGTCGTCAGCCAGAGCGCAACCCACGGGACCCCGCGGCGGCTGAGCCGGCTCATGAAGGTGGGGAAGAACTGGGTCCGATCGCCCATCGAGAAGATGATTCGTGCGCTGCGATTGATGCCGACAAAAGAGACGCCGGCGGGTGACACGACCGAGTCGGCGTAGAGGACGACCGCCATCCAGGTCAAGTTCAAGCCGGCGGCGAGCGTGGCCCATGGTGAGGCCAGGATCGCGTTCGCCCAGCCTTTGGCCAAATCGTGCCCGGGCAGTGCGCCGATCCACACGATCTGCAAGAGGATGTAAATGACGGCGGTGAGCCCGATCGCCGCAAAGAGGACGAGCGGCAGGTCCCGCTTCGGGTTTGAGCCTTCGTGGCCGACGTCGAGCGCGTTGCGGAAGCCGCCGAACGCGTACATCATGCCGGAGAGAGGGATGGCCGCGAAGATGCCGGCCGCACCGTAGGGCGCGAATCCGCCGAGATGGGGAGCGTTGAAGTTCCCAGGGTGGAACGCGGCGAACGCGAAGACGCCGAGCGTCAGAAGGGGCACCGCGACCTTGAGCGCGGTCCACGGGAGGTTGATGCGCCCGACGTAGCGCACGCCCATCAGGGCGACGCCGGTGAAGGCGATCAGCAGCACGATGCCGAGCCCGGTCCCGAACGGGGTCAGCATGAGCGTCCCCGAGTCGAGCAGCATCGGCCAGAAGTGGGCCAGATAGGTGAGCACGGCGGTCACCTCGCTGCCGCCGCCGGCGACCAGCGCCAGGAAGGCGCCGAACGAGATGATGCCCGCCGAGTAGAGCCCATGACTGTAGGCCGAGTAGCGGACGGTGCCGCCGCTCTCCGGGTGCATCGCCGACAGCTCAGCGTAGATCGTCCCGATCATCAGCACCAGGGCGGTCACGATCAGCCAGGAGATGACCGCGGCCGGTCCAGCGATCGAGGAGCCGAACATGGCCGCGAAGAGCCAGCCGCTGCCGATGATGTTGCCCACCGACAGGCCGAGCAGTGGCCAGAACCCGAGATGCCGGCGAAAGCCACGAGTCGGCGAGCCCGCAACCTCGGAGCGCGCGGCCGGGGGCGAGATCGTGCGTGGGGCGGTCATCGACCGCGCGAAGCGGCCGGGCCTGGTCTCCGCCCGCGATCGGCGATCGCGAAACGTCGGATCCGAAGCGCCATTCTTGGCGGCGCGGTCTCGATGGTCGGCATATCTCAAACCCTCCACTGGTGGTGGGCACCGGCAGCCCCGCCGGGTCACCTCGGCCCTCCTTGAGACCACGCTAAGGAGAGCGTGCGCTGCGGTCTTCGGGTCGGTCAGACGGTATCGCGGGTCCTCAACTGCGACGCACCAGACGACTCCCCGCACGTTTTGGTGTCAATGGCGGGCTGGATCGGCCGCGACGACCGCTTTGAATAGACAGGTCACTTCCAGGTCAGACCTCTGAGCAGAGATGCCAAGTCCTGTCGACCCGTCCTCCTCCAGAAGGACCTCGCCGAATTCCCGAAAGGCGCTTCCCGGATCCTGCAGGCTCGCCCGTCCCGCCATAACGGCCGCAAAGCGGTAGCGTGATCCCGTGAACCAGACCCTCCTTCTCACCCACACCGACCTCGACGGCCTTGGCTGCGCCGTCCTCGTCGCCGGCACCATCTCCGACAGCACGGTTCAGCTGGTCGAGAACGGCGTCGTCGACGATAAGGTCAGAGAGGCGGTGCGGGCATTGCGCCCCGAGGCGGGCGCGCATCACCTGTTGATCACCGACCACGGCGTCGACGCCACCACCGCGGCTTTGATCGACGACTTCATCCAGGGCGGCGGCGAGTGCCAGTTGCTCGACCATCACCGCTCCTCGGCCCGCCTCGCCGGCCGGCCCTGGGCGACGATCGACGAGAGCCACAGCGCCACCGGCCTCCTCTACGAGCACATGGGCCGTCCGGAGCGATTCGCCGAATTCGTCGGGCTGGTCGAGGATCACGATCTCTGGCAGCATCGCGACGAGCGCTCCTCCCGCCTGGCGACGCTGGCCTGGCTGCTCGGCTCGGAGCGCTTCCTGGCTCGCTTCTGCGCCGACCCGACCGTCCAGTTCCGGGAGAGCGAGCGGCTGCTCCTCGACATCGAGGAGGGACGGCAGACCGGCTACCTGGACAAGAAGGTGAGGCAGGCCCGGGTGGCCGAGATCGGCGGCGTCGGCTGGGCTCTCTGCTACGCCGAGCAGTACCAGTCGGACCTGGCCGAGCGGCTGATGACGGACCGGGGCGTACAGGCGACGGCGATCATCAACCCGGGCAAGCGGACGGTGTCGCTGCGCGGCCGCAACGTCGACGTCTCCCGTGTCGCCGAGCGCTTCGGCGGCGGCGGACATGCCCGGGCGGCGGCCTTCTGCTTCGTGGGCACCGCCCTCGAGGGCGACCTGCTCGGCTTCGAGGTGGCGATGGAGGGTGCGCTGCGCGCTCTCCCCTCGACGAGCTGACCGGCGGCCGGCGATCCGGCCGGATCAGCGCAGGAAGGGGTTGGTCTCCCGCTCCTGACCGATGGTGGTCCTGGGCCCGTGGCCCGCGTAGACGACGCTGTCGTCGGGCTGCGTCAGGAGCTCGTCGCGAATGCCCTGGAGCAGAGCCCGGCCGTCGCTGTTGGAGAAGTCGTAGCGCCCGATGGAACCGGCGAAGAGGGCGTCGCCGGTGAAGAGCAGCGATCCCAGCTTCAGGGTCACGCCGCCCGGGCTGTGGCCGGGCGTGAGCAGCACCTCGAAGGTGAGCGAGCCGGCGGTGTAGGTGAGGCCGGGCATCAGCCGCTCGACGTCCTCGAAGAGAGGCATCTCGGCCGGCATCTCCCGGCGCAGGGGCACGCCCCTGGTGATCGACTGGCGCTCCAGGTCGTGGATGGCGATGGGCACGTCGCCGAAGGCCTCGCGAAGGCGCTGCAGGCCGGCGATGTGGTCGATGTCGGCATGGGTGAGCAGGATGGCCCGGACGTTGACGCCCCGGGATCCGACCAGCGCGATCATGTCCTCGGGTTCGAGGTTGGCGTCGATCACGACCGCGTCGTGCGTGTCAGGGTCCTCGACGAGATAGGAGTTGGTCCCCATCTGCGTGTCGGCTGTGGAATGAACGGTGAAATCCGGCACGCGGAACAGCCTATCGGTTCCGGCGACCGGACATAGGGGTTCAGGACAGTACAGTTGCGTTCAGATCGCCTCGCGGGCCACGGTGTGCACGTCCCGCACCTGCTCGATCTTCTCCATCACCCGGGAGAGCTGGGACAGGGAATCGATCTCGACCGTGGCCGAGACGACCACGGTCCGGTCCTCGTAGACCTGCACCTGCACCTGGGACAGGTTGACCCGCTGCTCGGCGACCACGGTGGCGATGTCGCGGAGGAGCCCGGTGCGGTCCCAGGCCTCGATCTTGAGCGGCACCGGATAGGTCTCCGACCCCTCCATGTCCCAGTCGACCTGGATGACGCGACGGGGATCCTGGGGATGGAGCGCGTTGATGCAGTCGGAGCGGTGGACGGTGACGCCCTTGCCCTTGGTGGTGAAGCCGGTGATGGCGTCGCCGGGCACCGGCGTGCAACAGGGGGCGAGGCGGGCGAGGATGCCCTGCTCCCCCCTGACCAGCACCTGCGGCGTCGGCCGCGAGCGGGGCAGGAGCGGGATCTGCTCGAGCGTGTTGCCGTCGTCAGTGGGGGTGACGGCCAGGCGCAGGGCCACGGCGTGCGGCGATACGTCGCCGTACCCGAGTGCGGCCAGGAACTCCTCGACGCCCGGGTACTTGTAGTGCTCGGCCATCTCCGCCAGCTTCCCGTCGGGCAGTTGGGAGACCGCCATCCGGTGCAGCCGGTGCAGCTCCTTCTCGAGCAGGTCGCGGCCCTTGGCCACGTTCTCCTCGCGGCGCTGGCTCTTGAACCACTTGCGGATGCGGTCGCGGGCCGAGGCGCTCTTGACGAAGTTGAGCCAGTCGCGGCTGGGGCCCCTCGACTCCTTGGAGGTCAGGATCTGGACGATCTCGCCATTCTTCAGCGTGTAGTCGAGCGGGACCATCCGGCCGTTGACCTTGGCCCCGATGCAGCGGTGCCCGACCTCGGTGTGGACCCGATAGGCGAAGTCCACCGGCGTCGATCCCTGGGGCAGGTTGAAGACGTCCCCCCGCGGCGAGAACACGAAGACCTCGTCCTGGAAGATGTCGACCCTGACCGCGTCCACGAACGACTCGGCGTCGGTGACCTCCTTCTGCCACTCCATCAGCAGGCGGAGCCAGTCCAGCTTGCGGTCGACGTCGGGGTTGCCCTCGCCCACGCCCTCCTTGTAGAGCCAGTGGGCGGCGACACCGAACTCGGCCACGTGGTGCATGTCAAAGGTCCGGATCTGGACCTCGACCGGCTCCCCGGTGTGCGGGATGACGGTCGTGTGCAGGGACTGGTAGCCGTTGGACTTCCGCATCGCGACGTAGTCCTTGAACCGTCCCGGCAGCGGCTTCCAGATCGAGTGGACGACGCCGAGGACGCCGTAGCAGTCCTTGATGCTGTCGACCAGGACGCGCAGCGCGAGCAGGTCGTAGATCTGGCTGAAGTCCTTGCGGTCCCTGACCATCTTCTGCCAGATCGAGTAGACGTGCTTGGGCCGGCCCGAGATCTCGCCGACGATGCCGATCGCCTCCAGCTCGCGCCCCAGGATCTCGCGCAGATCGGAGACCATCGCCTCGCGGTCCTTGCGCTTGCGATGCATGCGCCGGACCACGTCCTGGTAGGCCTCCGGCTGCAGGGTGCGGAAGGCGAGGTCCTCCAGCTCCCACTTGATCTGCCAGATGCCGAGGCGGTGGGCCAGGGGAGCGTAGATCTCCAGCGTCTCCTTGGCGATCCGCTCCTGCTTCTCGGCCGGCAGCGCCTCCAGCGTGCGCATGTTGTGGAGCCGGTCGGCCAGCTTGATGAGGACGACGCGGATGTCCTCGGCCATGGCCAGGAGCATCTTGCGGATGTTCTCGGCATGCAGCTGCTGGTCGGAGCGGAAGGAGATCCGCGAGAGCTTGGTCACCCCCTCGACGAGGCGGGTCACCCCCTCACCGAACTCCTCGCGAAGGTCCTGGGGCGTGACCTCGGTGTCCTCGACGGTGTCGTGGAGCAGGGCCGCGGCCAGGGTCTCGGCGTCGAGCTGGAACTCGGCCAGGATCGCCGCCACCTGGAGCGGGTGATCGACGTAGTCCTCGCCAGAGAGGCGGCGCTGGCCGGTGTGCGCCTCCGAGGCGCGTTCGTACGCCCTCTGCACCATCTCCTGATCTGATGGCGCGAGGTGGGTGGCGACCCTGAGGACCTCGGAGATGCTCATTCTTTGGTGTACCTAACTTTTGGTTACCACCATCTTGACCCGTCCAACCGGCCGGTTTAGTAGGACTTGGCGAACGCCACCCGGTGCTCGGCCTTCTCGCCGCACGAGATGCAGCGTCCGGAGGCGGCCTCGTCGGGGTCGTAGTTTCGCGTCGTCGCGCCGCCGGTGGCGTCCTTGATCCGGGTCTCGCACTCCTCGCTGCCGCACCAGGGGGCGTAGACGAAGCCGGCCCGGTCGCGGAAGTGCTCGACCATCTCCTCCAGGGTCGAGACCTCGAAGGTCTGCTCCCGCTGGAAGGAGAGCGCCCGCTCCCAGATCGCCTTCTGGCAGGCCTCGACCTCATCGACCAGGCGCTGGGCCAGGCCCGCCGCCGGCACCGGGCGCTTCTCCCGCGTCAGCCGGTCGACCAGCACCACCTGCCCGGCCTCGACATCGCGAGGACCGACCTCGATGCGCAGGGGCACGCCCTTCAGCTCCCAGTGGTTGAACTTCT